>JAAZKL010000280.1 GCA_012799845.1 Clostridiaceae bacterium | reverse complement strand
GCTTCCAGTATCGTCACCATATCCCTTATGGACACGCCCTCTTTCAGCAGGTTGGCAAGCACCTTCTGTATCTCGCCCACTGTCATCAGCTTCGGGATGAGCTCTTCAACTATCACAGGATAATTCTGCTTCACATTGTCCAGCAATGCCTGGACCTCCTGGCGTCCTGTCAGTTCGTGGGCATATTTCTTGATCACTTCCGTCAGATGGGTCGCTATCACCGAAGGCGGATCCACAACGGTATATCCGAGCATTTCGGCCCTGTCTCTCTGATCTTCGGTTATCCATGTGGCAGGCAGCCCGAAAGCCGGTTCCGTGGTCTTTATGCCGTCAATTTCCTCTTCAGCCAGCCCCGGATCCATCGCCATGTAACGATCCAGCATAAGCTCGCCTCTTGCCACATCGACCCCTTTTACCTTGATCTGGTATTCATTGGGCGCAAGCTGGATATTGTCGCGAAGTCTTATTATCGGAACGATCATGCCAAGCTCCAGCGCAAGTTGCCTCCTTATCATGACCACCCTGTCGAGGAGGTCTCCTCCCTGGTTCACGTCAGCCAGCGGGATGATGCCATATCCGAACTCCACCTCGATAGGGTCAACCTGCAGCAGCGATACCACATTTTCGGGTTTTCGTATCTCTTCGACCTCTGTTTCCTCGATCTGTACCTCCTGCTGCTTCTGTTCGGCTATCTGCTGCCTGGACAGCGTGTATCCAAGGAATGCAAGCACCGTTGCCAGTATGAGGAACGGTATCGTCGGAAGGAAAAAAGCAAGGATGAAGCTCAGCGCCGATGCGATATAGAGCACTTTCGGATTGCTGAACACCTGCTTCAGGAAGTCCGTGCCCATATCGGATTCGGACGCTGCTCTCGTAACGATGAAGCTGGTGGAAGTGGAGATCATAAGGGCGGGTATCTGGCTTACGAGACCATCGCCGATCGTCAGTATGGCATAGGTTTGAAGCGCCTCCTGTATGGATTCTCCCCTGGTCACCATTCCCATTATGATGCCTCCGACTATATTCAACACTGTGATGACTATGCCCATGATGGCGTCATTTTTTACGAACTTGCTGGCGCCGTCCATTGAGCCATAGAAGTCGGCCTCTTTCTGGATCTTCTTTCTTCTTTCCTTTGCTTCCGCCTCATCTATGAGACCGGAGTTGAGGTCTGCATCGATTGCCATCTGTTTGCCGGGCATCGCGTCGAGAGTGAATCTTGCAGCGACCTCAGCGACTCTCTCGGCGCCTCGGGTGATGACCATGAAGTTGACAAGAGTGATGACTATGAATATGATAAAGCCGACGACAAGGTCGTTGCCGCCGACAAACCTGCCGAATCCCTCAATGACGCCTCCTGCTTCACCTCTTCCTATTATGAGCCTGGTCGTGCTGACATTGAGCGCAAGCCTGAACAGGGTCGTAATGACCAGGAGGGACGGAAAAATCGACATCTGCAGGGCTTCCCTCATATAGATCGTGTTCAGAAGGATTATCACAGATACCATTATATTGACCGCCAGCAGCACGTCTATGACAGCACTCGGCAGTGGTATGATGAACGCCAGAACTATCGCTACTATTATTACCGGCAAAGAAATGTCCCTGGCCCTCAAAGCTCGTTGCATCCTCCTTCCGTAATGTGCATGGCCTGCCGATGCCTATGCCGCCTCCTCAGCAGGCAGATCCGTATTTCAGTGTTACCCTGCCATCGTCTTGCCCTTCAGGCTGTATACGAACGCAAGCACTTCGGCAACGGCCTGGTACAGTTCGGGCGGTATGGCCTGTCCTACTTCAACGGTCTCATATATGGTACGCGCCAGCGGCTTGTTTTCCACGATCTCCACTTTGTTCTCACTTGCTATCTCCTTTATCCTCAAGGCAATGTAATCCTGTCCCTTAGCCAGCAGCACAGGGGCAGGATTTACCTTTTCGTCATATTTGAGCGCACATGCGAAGTGCGTCGGGTTGGTTATTACCACATCGGCTTTCGGCACTTCCTGCATCATCCTGCGCATCGAAAGCTGGCGCTGCTTCCGCCTGATCCTGCCTTTTATCTCAGGGTTTCCTTCCGTCTGTTTGAATTCTTCCTTCACTTCATGCTTTGTCATCTTCATGTTTTTCTCAAATTCCCACCACTGGTATGCAAAATCGAAGGCTCCCAGTATCAGCAGCGCAACGCATATCCTGATGGCAAGATCCACTGAAGTGACCCCTATGAATGTTGCAATGCTCAACACATCCATATCCATGAGCGACATTATCGAATGCGCTTTACCGTTCAGGTAGGAATATGCTACATAAGCGATTATAAGCGTTTTCAACACCGCTTTTGCAAGTTCCACCACCGATCGCATCGAAAACAGCCTTTTCATTCCGTTCAGTGGGTTTATCCTGCTGAAATTGGGCTTCAGCGTTTCTGTCGTGAACAGGAAACCCACCTGTGCATAGCTGACAATAAGTCCTGTAATCAGGCTTATAAGCAAAACCGGTCCGGCTGCCCTGAAAAACACAATAATGCCATCAATGAAAACTCTCATCATTATATCAGGCATATACAGATCATTGATCTCGGGGTATTCAGTCCATGCTTTTTCAAAAAATCCCCTGAGCTGCCTGTATATATCTGATCCGAAAATCCTCAGTGAAATAAAGACAAAAAGCAGGACCATGGTCGTGGTAATCTCCCTGCTCTGGAATACCTGACCCTTTTGCCTGGCTTCACGCCTCTTTTTCGGGGTCGCCTTTTCGGTCCTGTCTTCGCCTCCGGCCCCCCCTGCGAACATCTGGAGGTTTATTTTATGTATCATCCCGGATTTAGCTCCTTAAGGTAATTATCAACTGTCATACCCATCAGTTCGAAAACAGATCTCATTATCTCTATGAACATCGGTATCGTGATCGCTACAATAATAAGCCCTACCAGTATTTTAAGCGGCATGCCTATCACGAATATGTTCATCTGCGGGACCATCTTTGATATCGTTCCAAGGGCGATGTCTGCAATAATCGAGGTCGCAACCACCGGGGCAGCCATTTTGAAACCTGTTGCCAGCACCGTACCGAACAGGTCCATTACTATATTGTGTGCGCCGGCACCATAAGCGAGTCTGCCGGGCGGCAGCGTCGAAAAGCTGTCATACAGCGCCTTTATAAGCATGTGATGCCCGCCCATGGACAGGAATATCAGCATGCTTGCTATAAAATACATATTCGATGTTATGGGTACCTGGATGTTGCTCATCGGATCCACCACGTTCACCACTCCGAACCCGATCTTCATGTCGATGAGCTCGCCTGCAATGTATATCGCCGTATATGATAAATAGGCCACATACCCCATGGACAGGCCTACCAGGAACTCCTTCATCACAAGCAGCACGTATCCGGGCAGACTGTCCCCGTAAGCGGCCTGCTGCAATATCATCGTGTTGATGAGGATCAGCGATATAAAAAACGAAAAACCGATCTTGAAATAAGCGGGGACATTCCTCCTGCCAAAAATCGGCGCAACTACAAACAGGCCGGTCATACGGACAAAAACCAGCAAGAAGGCCTCAAAACCGTTTATGACTATTCCTGCCGGCAGCTGCAAACAAACTTCCCTCCCCACATATCGGTCCGCTGAAAGTCATAATGCGTGATGTCTATCTGATCAGCTCAAGTATGCTGTCGTACAGGTTCACCGTATAATCGGTCAGCATGTTCAGCATCCAGGATCCCAGCACCGCGATGGTCAGGATGACAGCCAGGATCTTCGGTATAAAAGACAAAGTCGCCTCCTGTATCTGTGTGGTAGCCTGGAATACACTTACCGCCAGTCCGACGATAAGGCTGACCAGCAACAGGGGAGCCGATACATATATCACTGTCATCAGCGCATTCTGTGCAATCGTTATAACTGTGTCCTGATCCATCTCACACCTCCGGCCCGTTACTCATAAACCGCGCATTTCCCATCTATGTTATGAATGAAGATACCAGCGTCCTTGTTATCAGATTCCACCCGTCGACCATGATGAACAGCAGTATTTTGAACGGCAGCGAAATCATTATCGGAGGAAGCATCATCATACCCATCGACATGAGCGTGCTCGCAACGACCATATCTATGATGAGAAAAGGAATATAGATCAGGAATCCGATTTTAAAAGCTATGGTCAGCTCATTTATGATAAACGCCGGTATCACGACGGTCAGCGGCAGATCCATCGGATCCCTCACAGGCGTTTCTATCTTCGCCAGGGATACGAAAAAGGCCAGTTCCTTTTCGTTATCGCCGAATTGCTTCAGCATGAATCCCTTAATTGCCCTGGACGAGTTGTCCAGCGCCTGCTCCTGGGTGATCTCGCCCCTGTTGAAAGGCTCATATGCCTGGGTATTTATATCGTTGATGACAGGAGTCATTATAAAAAGCGATAAAAACAACGCAAGCCCGATCAACACCTGATTGGGCGGCATTTGTTGCGTTCCGAGAGCGTTTCTCAGGAACGAAAGGACAATTGTTATCCTTGTGAAAGAGGTCATCATTATGATGATGGCGGGCGCCAGTGATAATACAGTTAAAATCAGCAACAGCTGGATGCTTGACGAAACCTCCTGGGGTGTGGAGGCCGGTTCTACGGAGAAACCGAATTTGAAAGGAAACGTGGTTTCAGCATAAGCGTCAGTACTGAAAAAAACAAACACTGACAAAGCAATTGCGATTTTAAGACCTCTCTTCGTCCTTATCATTGGTAATGTCAACCCCATCTTTACCGGTATCGTTTGTTCTGCTTCTGTCAAGTATGACCCTGAGCTTCTCAAGATTTTTTCTGAAAATGGGTTCTTCCTTTTCCTCCTCGGATAAAGCCGATTTTTTCGCCGCTGGCTTCTTTTCGATACTTCTTTTGTAGATGCCGCTGTATTTCTCAAAAATCGACCTGAAATCAAAACGCATGCCGCTTTCTTCGTCGTCAGTCTCACTTGCCGCAGTTTCATCAAGTTCCACCGTGGTGAGGAACTCGACGGATTTGGATGTCGAGGCTATCAGCACATAACTGTTTCCCGCTTTGACAAGGTGCAGCCTTTTGTCCGTGCCCAGAACCACGGTCTCCAGTATGCTGATGTTCCTGCTCTTCGACGCTCCGATCTGTTTCTTCGCGATATACCTTGTGGTGACATATGTCAGGAACAGTATAGCGCCGAAACCGATCAGCAACAATATTATCCTCAGTATATCTTCCGTTGTGAACATTGTGATCCCCCGGCCTGCAAGCGGCTGTCTGCTCTGCTGTTCCGGTTTGCCCCGGTACCCTGCGCGGGCGTGTCAGCCCAATACCTTCTTGACGGCTTCTATCACTCTCTCTGCCTGGAACGGCTTAACGATGAAATCTCTTGCTCCTGCCTGTATCGACTCAATAACCATGGCCTGCTGCCCCATGGCTGAACACATAATCACCAGGGAATCAGGATTCAGCTTGCGGATCTCTCTGACGGCCTCTATACCATTTACCTCTGGCATGGTGATATCCATTATCACCAGATCCGGCAGTAATTCCTTGTATTTTTCAATAGCCCTTCCTCCATGCTCAGCTTCTCCGACCACTTCATATCCGTTCTTGGTCAATATGTCTCTGATCATCATTCTCATAAATGCAGCATCATCAACAATCAAGAT
>JAAZKL010000279.1 GCA_012799845.1 Clostridiaceae bacterium | reverse complement strand
GTTGTCTTCATGCAAACAGGCGGTCTTCATCATAAAGCAGTTGTCCGCATGCAAACAGGCGGTTTTCTTCATAAAGCGGTTATCTGCACGCAAACAGGCGGTTTTTATCATAAAGCGGTTGTCTGCATAAAATAAAATGAGGCCGCTTTCAAACAGCCTCATTTGTCCCAAACGAAACAACTTCACTTAGCATCATACATCCCCGCTTAGTAGTGAACGAAACAGTATCGCTCCACACCATACATCTCCATTTCATACTTAACGAAACAGCATCGCTCCACACTGAACGGATCATCAACAGATTATGGGCTGAAAAACAGATCACGGGGCGATCGCGTCTACGTCGCTGAATCGCTGCCTGAAATACCGTATGAAGCAGTTCCAGTCATACCTGCCCAAAAAATGAGTGCCGCTGCGCAGATGGTACGCTATGCTGCCGCCATGCAGCACATCCCCCGGCTTCGGATAATCGTGTACGCTTCCATTGTCATCGGCTGCGGTTTTTTTTCATGCGGTATTAGCTGCGGTCTGTTTGCGTGCGGCGTCGGCTGCATCCAGTGTGTATCCGTTCCCGCAACTGACGCCTTTTTTGCCCAGCATCTCATACACTCTGCTCACAGCAACGCAGCACAGGTATTCAGCGCCGGGATCGCACCACTCGTCTTCCGATGCGCTGGCGACGTACAGCGGTCTCGGCGCGATCAATGACAGCACAAAATGCTGGTCGAAAGGCATTTCATCTTCCCTGTCGGCATATTTGCGGAAATTTTCGCAGAACCAGTACCCGAACGCTCCGGTTATATGGCTGACATGCTCGCCTTTTTTACCGCGTGTTATCGCTGCACCGGAGCATCCGGAATCATTGGATATGCATCCGGCGAACCGTTCATCCTGCGCGGCGCACCACAAAGCCGTTTTCCCAAGCCTTGAGTGCCCTGCCACCACTATCTTGCCAGTGTCGATATCTTTTCCGGACTGCAAATGGTCCATCACCCTGGAAGCAGCCCAGGCCCACATTGAGATCTTTCCCCAGCTATCGGGACCGCGGCGCCCGTTTCCGTACATCGCGGCAATGCCTGCTGAAAACCCGTCATCTGTATCCGGAGCCACGTCCGCATAGTAAAACGATGCCACTGCAAAGCCCTCGTCCAGGATCTCTTCAGCGGGCAGGCAGATATCCGCTATATGCGGACTGAATGAAATGAGCAGGAAAACCGGGGCACAGGCCGGCTCCTTAGGAACGGCCAGGCTGAACGGGAAAGAAAACTCCCCTCCCGGCGTATCAAAACTCAGCTTGATTCTATAATACGCCGCTTTCCCTCCAAAAGCTTTTTCATCACTCATCAGGACATCCGCACGCACCTCCCCGGGCGGGGGCGGCGAAAAACCATACATCTCACGGCTCAGCAACTCAAGCATCTCTTCGCGGCGTTTCCGCCACAGGTCCGGGCTGTCTGCATAATGTCCGTCATCCATGCGGAAAACATCAGGAATATTGCGGCTTCTCAATTCCTCCAGCACCATTTCTTCCCCTCCTGTTCACATTTATTTCTATTCTCTTGCATTTCTGATCACACGCATTCTGTTCGCATGAATTTCTACTCGCATGTATTTCTATTCGCGTATATTTCTAATCTCATGCACTTCTGCTCATATGCATCTTCCTGATCATACAAAGCATTCGATCAGATACGTCATCGCTTACATTTATCAACGTCCGCGCATATAGTTTGTTCATATACAACATTCTGACACAATTATATCATTTCAAACATTATTCCGGCATGAATTTTGGCTGTGCAGCATCTATCCTGCCTCAACCTTGTTCAGGTAATTGTCGTCTATTGCAGAATTTTTAGGTTATGTGGTAAAATGTACTAAATGGCAGTCAGCGATGTTATTCGGGAGGCAAATATGTATTTCAGAACCCTGGACAACTTCAAAAACTATATAGACGGTTCAGACTTCAAATCCTCCGAGCAGCTTATGATCATGGCAGGAGACAGATCTGCAGGCCAGATCCCTGAAATGATCAAACTCCTGAAAAAACGGAATATCAGCTTTTTCGGCGCCATTTTCCCGGAGATCATCATTGGCAGCAAAACCATAAGAGAAGGATTCGTGGTCGAAAAACTCAGGCCCGTTTATTCTTCACTTGTACTCCCCCACATGATGAAATTTTCGCAGGACATCGAAAAACTCAGGGGTGCGACTGCCATCGTTTTTGTAGATGGCCTGTCCGGCATGATGAAGGATCTCACCGATACGATTTATGAAAAACTGGGCAAGGCCGTGACATATGTCGGCGGCGGCGCCGGATTCAAGGATCTGAAGCACAGGCCGTGCATATTCAACAGTACAGGCATCCACAAGGACGCGCTTTATATCTGTATCGTTAAAAACAAGACCTCCCTTGCCGTAGAGCATGGGTGGAAAATCATGCGGGGCCCGTTCTACGTCAACAGGGCATATGACAACGTACTGTCCGGGCTGGATAATTGCAGCGCATTCGATGTATACAGGCATGTCATCGAAGAAGAGGAAAACCTTACGCTGTTCAAGGAGGATTTCTTCATATATGCAAAGGATCATCCTTTCGGGATCCTGGATGATGACGGAACGGTCATCGTAAGGGACCCGGTGGCAGTCAATGATGACGATGAGATCGTATGCGTTGCCGGGATCCCCGAAGGCTCGGATCTGTACATCCTGAAAGGTGATGTGGACACGCTGCTCAAATCCTCGATGCAGATAACCAGGGCGCAGGGAAGCATGGGCACCAGACCGAAGCGTTATCTGCCGCTGCTGTTCGACTGCATATCAAGGGCAATGTTCCTGGGGAAATATATTAACGAGGAGCTTGACAGCATTCAGGCCAATCTCAGCTACGGCGTAGAAGGCGCCCTTTCCATCGGGGAAATAGCCTGCAGGAAAAACGGAACCCTGGTCATCCACAACAAGTCTACCGTCCTCGCCCTGATGGAACTGTGAAATGCCGCGCTGCCGGATGGTTACATTGCTGAATGGCGGCGTTGCCGGATGGTTACACTGTTGACAGGCGGCATTGTAGGACGGTTACACTGTTGGCGGGCGGCGTTGTCGACCAGCGGCGCTGTTGGCAGGTAAACTGTGAATACTACATTAAGGGATGATTCATATAAGAGCTTTTATCGGTATAGATTTTGATGACGAATGCAAAAAATATATATCCGATCTGCAGCAAAGACTGAGAAAATATGCACTCAGAGGAAGATGGAAGCACATCAGCAATTTTCACCTCACCCTCAAATTCCTTGGTGAGATAAGTTTGGATCAGAAAAAGAGAATAGACCTGTCCCTGGGAAACATATGTGACGGTTTCAGGCCTTTCAGCCTTGGGATCTCGGGAGCAGGGACATTCAAAGGCAATGATATGATACGCGTTCTGTGGCTCGGCCTGGGCGGCGATCTCCGGACGCTAAATCAACTTGCAGGCAACATCGACGCGTCGATGTCCGCTCTGGGCTTTCCTCCGGAAAAGAGGCGCTTCACACCGCACATTACCATCGGCCAGGATATCATATTCGAGTGTCCGTTTGAAAATATACTGGATTCGATGGGCACGATATCATATGGTCCGATGAAAATCACAAAAGTAAATCTGTTCAAGAGCGAACAGATACAAAATAAAAGGGTCTATACGAAAATATCGGAGTATAGCCTGAACGACTGAGAGCATGATCTGGAAAACAGAATTTCAACTGCCATCCGAAGAATCAGACTTTTGCCGGGAGCCGCCTGAACGACGTCCCATTCCGGTTCTGTTTCAGTTATATCCCCGGTGTCGTCTCCGCTCCGGTCTCCGGATCTGCTTCCACGATTCCGAAATACTCTTCAAGGGTAAGCCCTTTATTGGTGACATCTGCTGCGATATCCCTGCCTACATAGCGGAAATGCCAGGGCTCATAGTCATATCCCGTGACCGCTTCCTTCCCTTCCGGGTATCTCAGTATAAAACCATATTTTGCCGCGTTCTCCGCCAGCCACTTTCCTTCCGGTGTATTTGCAAAGGATTTATCAAGGTCATAGTTCATTGTTTTTGAGGAAATGTCGATCGCAAGCCCGGTCTGGTGCTCGCTCTGGCCCGGCAGCGCACTGACTCTCTGTGCCGCGTCCAGCCCCAGTTGCTCCATGTGCTTGCTGAAGACTATTTCCTGAAGAGAATAAGATCTGTAGCCTGAAACTGCGCACAGAACTATGCCTTCTTTTGCCGCATCTGCAAAGAGTTCGGTCAGCGCTTCTGAAGCTTCCCTGCGCATATATCTCGCTACAGTCCTGCCCCTGTAATCGACCCGCAGGATTACGAGATCCTCTGGCTTCCAGTCAGCCGGAAGGCTCCGTGTTTTGTTGACGACCACAAGTATGCTGTTGTAATCATCTATATCAGCCACCTGCATATACGCCTTGATCCCTCCGTTACCGGAATTTCCGGTATTACCGGCACCCTCCGTCTTACTGCTGTTGCCTCTGCCATTATGTCCTGTTCTGCCGACATCGTCTCTGCCACTTGTTTCGTTCCTGTTGGCGTTGCCCCTGCTGCCTGTTTCATCCATGCCGGTATTGCCCCTGCTGCCATCATCTCTTCTACCTGTGCTGCCTGTACTACCTGTATTGCCTGTATTTCCCGTAATATCTCTATCGTCTCTGTCTCCATCTTCGCTCCTGCCGGTATCATCTCTTCCGTCATCATCGCTCCTGCCGGGATTGCCTTTGCCGCCGACATCAGTATCAATGTCATTGCCTTCTGCGCCGTTGTCAGCGGTTCCGGCATCCTGACGGCTGCCTGCCCATATGGCGACGTTGCCGGATGTGACATTATCAAGCTTAAGTATCCTGTTCAGAAACGGATCGATATAAATAGTCCCTTGCACATCAAGATTCCGCAGGACAGCATTATCCGCGCTTATATAAAGATCCCCCCCGATCACTGCATCCGTTAATATTATATTGTCAGCAACTATCGAAACATTCTTGCTTATAATCAACGGAGCGTCCTTGTCAGCAGGTTCATATGTGCAGCCTGCCACATCCATCACAAGATCGTCTAAGCTCACCATTACCGTCGCATCTCCGCTACTGCCGACTATTTTCACCAGTATGATCTGCCGGTTGTCGGCCGGAGCTTCCTGCAAACCAGCCTGTGCATCAGCAACAGATCCCTGGTTCCAGCCTCCGGGGATATCTCTCACACCGGCAGCGCCTCCGGGGATATTCCATGCGCCGGCAATACCGCCGGTGCTCTCAAAGCCGCCGTTGTCAGTTGCTGCATATCCTGTTGAGCTAACTAGAATCATTACTATGGCAAGTATGAAAATAAAGCTGACCCTGATCTTCCTCACAAAAATACCCCCTGAAACAAGAAAGCTTACATAGTCCGCCCGAAACTCCATATTCCAGTATACATAAATTTATTGAGTAAAGTAAAGTGCTAAAAGCAAGGTGCCAGGCATTTCGCTTAGTACTTCATTTGTTAGTCGCATAAAAATGCCAGGTACTTCGTCTGGCAGGCACACAAAAAGGTGGCAGGCATTTCGCCAGTACTTCGCCCGGCAGGCACACAAAAAGGTGGCAGGCATATCGCCTGGTCGCTTACTTTAGCATATTGGCAAGCGACAAAGTGATATACCTGACATAAAGCAATTACTGGTTATGTGACGTATCCGCACCAAAATTAACCACTAACAGGGTGTCAAACCCGACAAAAAACGCGGCACTTTTTAATGCCTTATATCATCCAAGCCTTCTTTTGAACTCGGCAATCAAAGCCTTCAGCACTTCGACCACGTCTCCCGTGATGCCAAAGGTCGCGACTTTGAAGATCGGGGCATCGGGATCCTTGTTGATCGCTATGATCGTGTCTGAAGACGACATGCCTGCAAGGTGCTGCACTGCACCGGATATGCCGCATGCAAAATATACTTTCGGCCCGACGGTC
>JAAZKL010000030.1 GCA_012799845.1 Clostridiaceae bacterium | reverse complement strand
GAAACCATTTATGTTTACGCCGGGAACTATCTGAGTTGTCCTCTTATACTTTTCTTAATATCTATAGCCCGCAGTTCTCTTATACTTATCTTCATATCCATAGCCCGCAGTTCTCTTATATATCCGCCGCATTTATTGAACATAACTTACTGAAGTCCGGCGATAGAACAAGGCCGTTGCAAGTATCCCCAACAGCATGAGGCCGATGTTCAGGACAAACGGCAATACCCTTGACATATCGCTCAGCAGTCCGCCTATATATCCAAAGGGCACGCTGACCAGCATAACTGTTGTCTGGAGCAGTGCCAGGATCACGGAACGCTCCTCGGGATCGGCATGGATGGCCACCAGCGATTCCCTCAGCGTACTCAGGACAGATGAACCCAGTGCTTCGAAAAGGATGGAAAACGTCAGCATTACATATCCCCACACACCTGTTCCTGAAACCGAAATAAGCATCAGGCAGCTTATCATGTAACAGACGAATCCGCCGTACATCGGCCACTTCAGCCTTGATTGCCTTATTTTTGATATGACTGTGAAGAAAAGCAGAATGGACAGTATACTCTTCGCCATCGGAAAAATCGGCAGCAATGTGTCCGGAACACCTATGCGCTTCGAAACGATGATCTGCCAGAAAGTCGACCCGAGAACTAATGCAATCTCCACCAGCACGCTGATAACTATCGCAAAAACAGTGCCCCGGGATTTTACGATTTTGCCGAAAGCATTTTTATAACCTGACAACATTTCTCCCCACGTCTTGCTGCGGGCAGCTTCACGCCTCACTCTGCCGACGGCCGTCTCCGTCGAGAATTTGTACAGGATCAGTATTTTGGCCGTCATAATAACAAAAGCGTTTATATACAGTATCCGTATGGCCGGAGCCAGTGTCAGTTTCGCCACAAGCACCGAGGAGATCGGAGCGAACAGCGCGGAGAGGTTGCCGCAGATTAGGACCCAGGAGTATATATGGGTTATCCTGTCCTTTGGCGCATCCTCCACCAGCAGACAGTCCCAGGACACCTGCGTGATCTTCATCATGCCGTTAAACAGCGCGGCCACGACGAAAAACCAGAAGCCCTGGCTTGACGCCCATATGATGCACGGGATGCTCCATGCCAGAAAATCAAAAATGGCGGTACTTTTCCTCCGCCCCATTTTATCTATTATCGCTCCCGACAGGAACGCGCAGATCATCTGGGAAAACATATAGACCGAGGTAACGATGCCCACCTGTACATCATTCATACCAAATGTAAGCATATACACCGTTGCATAAGGCAGGCACAGGTTCATCGACAGCCCCCACATCGGTTCGGTATAAATACAGGCCCGGGGATTCCCTCTCAGTTCGGCAAGAGTGCGGAATAATCCGTTTTTAGGTGAAACTTTTTTCATTGCGTTTTTCATTCACTTTTCTCTCCAGTATCTCTATAATCAGGTACAGCCATCCAAAATGTGCATTCATGAAACAAACCGCCGGGAAACCGGCGGTTTGCTTTGATTTTGTTTCATGCTGTCATCCTGGCACACTGCCTCGCAGCTAACTTTTACCTCTGATCCAGCGGCTAACTTTCACCTCTGATCCAGGGGAATATACTGCCGTCTTTCCGAAACCGACTTGTAAGCCGGCCTGATTATCTTGCCCGCATTCACTATCTCCTCCATGCGGTGGGCTGCCCACCCTGGTATACGGGCAATCGCAAACAGGGGCGTGAACAACTGCAGGGGCAGTCCAAGCATGTTGTATACAAAACCGCTGTAAAAATCCACATTAGCGCTGACGCCCTTGTAGATCTTCCTCCTCTCCCTGATGATCTCAGGCGCAAGCCTTTCAACCAACGAATACAGCCTGAACTCTTCGATGCGGTCCTTTTCTTTCGAAAGGTTCTCAACGAATTTCTTAAGCATCGTGGCACGGGGGTCGGACAGCGAGTAAACAGCATGCCCCATTCCGTATATCAGGCCCGAGCGGTCGAATTCCTTCTTGTCCAGAAGCCGCACCAGGTAATCCGCAACCTGGCCTTCATCAGTCCAGTCGGATATTTTGGCCTTCATATCCTCAAACATCTGGACCACCTTGATATTGGCGCCGCCGTGCCTGGGTCCCTTCAGTGAGCAGAGTGCCGCCGTAATGGCCGAATAAGTGTCTGTTCCCGAGGAAGTCACAACGTGGGTGGTAAAGGAGGAATTGTTTCCACCGCCGTGCTCGGCGTGCAACACCAACGCCAGATCGAGTATTTTCGCTTCCAGCGGCGTATATTTGCTGTCTGGCCTTAATATGTGCAATATGTTCTCGGCAGTCGACAATTCAGGCTGAGGCCGGTGGATAAAAAGGCTCTTTTTGTCATGATAGTGACAATAAGCCTGATATCCATAGACAGACAGCAGTGGAAACAGCGCGATCAGCTGCAGGGACTGCCGAAGTACATTGGGTATCGAATTGTCATCAGCGTTTTCGTCATATGAATACATAGTCAGAACGCTTCTGGCCAGCGTGTTCATCATGTCGTGGCTGGGAGCCTTCATAATGATATCACGCACAAAATTCGTAGGCAGCGAACGATAGTTGGCCAGTACCCTGTTGAAATCGCACAGGCGCTTTGAGTCCGGCAACTCGCCGAACAACAGGAGATAGGCTGCCTCTTCATAACCGAAGCGATCCTCTTTTATGAAACCCTCGACGATTTCTTCCACGTCGATCCCTCTGTAATACAGTTTCCCTTCACAGGAATACTCTTTGCCGTCGACGATTTTCGATGAAACGATTTCTGATATGACCGTCAATCCCGTAAGTACACCTTTCCCGTTTATATCACGCAAACCTCGTTTTACGTCATATTTATCGTAATACGAGGGATCGATCCTGCTGTTGCCTTCGAATAAAGAGGAAAGCTCTAATATTTCAGGAGTTATCCTGGAAAAACGGTTAGCCATTATGCAGTCACTCCTTCCGCTTATATATGTCCGTTTTTTATTATACATTAATAACAGCCCCATGGAAAGGACGAAGAGGCTCTGGCACCGGAAATGCAGCTATCTTACACGGAAAACGGTCCTCGGGCAATTGCCGGAAAGGACGTCGGAAATCCTGTATCGTGAACTGGCTATCAAGACCGTCGTCCCCTGGCGGATGGGGTCCTTGATGAATTCAAGTTTCGATCTGGCTCCGCCTGCACCTGAACGGCTCGCTCCGTCGCAATGCTTCTGCAGTTCATTTATCGCTTCTATGACCTCATCCGCATTTTTACCTTCCACACATTCGACCAGTGTGGACGGATCCTTCGGGTCCTTATAGATCCCCTCGACGGAAGTAAAAATGAGCAGGTACTTCGGATGGACCAGTGATGCTATCACCGCAGCCGTCTCATCGTTGTCGATACATTCCACTATTTCTCTGCGGCCGTTGCAGCGAAGCTGCTCCAATTCCCACCGCCGGTTCTCCTCAAAGCTGACGGTATCGTTGTAGTTGACGATCGGTATGGCATCCTGTTTTACGCAGCGCATCAGGAACCGATATATATGGTCCCGCTTTTCCGAATCATTGAAATGCACATGCTCCACCAGAAGCTGCCTGACTGAATATTTCGAAGGGATATAGCGCCGGTACTCTTCCATCAGTATGGTCTGCCCCTGGGCTGAATAGTCGGTCATAATGTCTTCTTTCGGGCCGGCCAGTTCATGCCCTGTGCGCTTGATATAATCCAGGCGCCCCACCTCCACGGCTCCTGAACTGACCCATATCATTCCCGGACGCAGTTCGCTGCCAATTCGGCTGAAAACGTTATAGTCGATATCATGCTCTTTCTCACGGATCAATGCCATGGATCCGATTTTCCCAACCAACTCGACATCGTATTTCATAATACACTAACCCCTGCCATATCATTTTGCATACATAATGTAAAGAATATGATGCACATTTTTTAATTCACATGTTCCTTACGCAGGAATACAATTAACACGTCCCTTACGCAGGTATACAATTAACACGTTCATTGCGCAGGATTATCATCTGCGTAAAAATATCATATAGATAAAAAATTATTTGCGCAATAATCCCATTTGTGCAAAAATAGCATATGTCAACTGTCTACCATTTTATTTGCATGTGCGAAAAAATTCAAGTGCAAACTGACAAATGTGTGTGCAAATGGTACATGTGCAAACCTGCACATGTATGAACTCATGCATCCGGAACTGTACATGCGCGGCCCCGTACACGTGCAAACTTATACATACGCAACCTGTACATGCGCAAACCTGCACATGTATGAACTTATGCATGTGAAACTGTACATGCGCGGGCCTATACATGTGTAAACTTGTGCATGACATCGACAGTCAAGTTATTGCCGTATACATAAAGATTGCTGCAGAAAATGCATTGGATTAGTTGCTGCACTCCGTGTTATGCAGAGCCGGTTTCTGCACTTCCGCAAGGCAGCTGTCCAGGCTCCTCTGCATTTTTTCCGTCCGGCTTCAGTTCAAAGTCTGTGATACCTTTAGCGTCCGGCATTTGTCTGTCCCATGTGATACCGTTTGCGTCCGGCATCTGTCTGTCCCCATTGATGCCCTTAGCGTCCGGCATCTGTCCGTCCCCATTGATGCCCTTAGCGTCCGGCATCTGTCCGCTCTCAGTGTCATCCTTGCTGTCCGGCAGCAGTTCCCTTAAGGTGGCATGCATCTCACTGAACTCTTTCGTGCGGATATTTATGCGCTTCCCAATATGTCTCGCTGCATTATGGGCAAAGTCTCTGCATGCATCGGCATCGTACAACTGTAACGTGCTTAGGTGCATTACTTCCACGCCCTGCCTCTTAAGGATCTCTGATCGAATAGCATCCCGTCCCTGTTCTGTCGGAGTGCTGTGATGTGTGAAGCTGTCGTATTCGACCGCCAGCTTTGCTTGCTTATAGTACAGATCTGCAAAAAACCGGTTCATACCGAGCCGCTTCCTTACTTCGCTTCCCAGCCTGACCTCATGATTGAATGTCGCGCCGTTTAGTCCATAACCACCAAGCGCATGCGGCAGCGCCAGGATCATATATGCCAGCGACTCCATAACCGATGCTGAACCATTCTCTACATACTTTATCGCCCTCAGTGCTTTCCGATCCCCCCGGTGCCTGAAGTCCGGGATAGAAATGCTTTGATTTTCTGTTTTGACGTTATAGCCATGTAAGGTTGTCCCTGCGGATGCGAACACAACTGCAACCCCAGCAGGATGAGCCGGTGGATGTTCAGTTCGGATGCAAGCTGCAGAAATACAAGCTCCGGTGATGCAACCGCAAATCCATACCGGGTAATTATTGCCCCGGACGGAAGATCCAATTCGCATGAATGAACTATTTTCCCACTTGCAGAAAACCGCGCTCTGTTGCTGGAAACTGTAATGTGGACAGGTTCTGCTTCCGTGATTTTTCTCCCAATTACAGCTTCAATATACGGCACTCTCCAAAATTTGGCGGCTGATAAATGACTCACATACATCTTCATGCGATAATCATACTATATTATGGAATATGTTGCAATTATTTCCTTGAATTTTTATACAGTTTGCGATTATTTCCGCAAACTGTAGCTGGGACGAGAGTTGTTTCCAGGATTCTTGGAGCAAACTGTAAATATTTTTGTTATCATTAGTATGTTTCGTCTTATTTTGCCATCATATAAATATATACGACTTGCCTTAAACGTAAAACTTCACTTTAGTTGCATTTTTGTCAGCACTATTGATCAAATTTGCAACTAAAGTCTGAGTTTACACATGTTTTTATTGAATAGTTACAATAACAGGTAACATAATATCCCCTGTACAGGATTATGGTTAATGAAAAATTTCAAGATCGCATACTTTAGTTGATATTTTGCTCATTCAACCAGTTATTTCCCAACTTATCGACTATTTCCCGAATCATCAGTCATTTCTCTGCGTATCGGGCACTTCTCCACTCATCAAGCATTACGCGTCTCATCGGGCACTTCTCCACTCAGCGCGGCCTTTGCAAAAGCTGCCTACGGGACGTGCCTGTATACCTGTTCGGCCGTGAAAAAGCCGTCCTTTATCACCGTTTCATCTATATTCTCCTTTGTGACAAGGATCGGTTTGTATATCCTGCAGGGCACATTATATTCGCCATTGGACATTGTGTAGTTCAGGCCGATATCCCTGCCCTCCGCCATTTTTACGGCGATCTCGGCGGCTCCCTCCGCAAGGATGCTTATGGGCTTGTAAACCGTGCATCCCTGTGTGCCCTCCACTATCCTCTGGCATGCGCCAAGTTCGGCATCCTGTCCTGTGACGAACACTTCCCCTGCAAGCCTGTTTTCACTCAGGGCAGTTATTGCACCTTCAGCCAACTGGTCATTTGCAGCAATGATGGCATCCACTTTTTCCCCGCTGTTCAGGATCTTGCTTACAAATTCATGGGAGCTTTCCGAGCGCCAGTCATCGATCCAGGTTTCTCCCACGATGTTGATGGCGCCTTTTTCGATATACGGATCAAGTACACTGTAATAACCTGCATTGATCGAAAAGGAGTTATTGTCCCGCTCCGTTCCATTAAGAATAAGGTAATTCCCTTCGGGAACATTTTTCACGGCAGCTTCACCCATCAGGCGGCCTACTTCAGTGTTGTCAAACGATATGTAAAAGTCGATGTCGACATCTCTTATCATGCGGTCATACGCAATGACTTTGACGCCGCGGTTATGGGCATACTTGACAAGGTCCTTAAGGCTGTCCTTGTCATAAGCGACGATTACGAGCACATCCACCCCCTGGTTTATCATTTCGATCCCTATCTCTCTCTGTCGGTCACTGTCCTCATAAGCGTTTTTTACAATGACTTCGGCACCCAGGTTCCCTGCCTTCGCGACAAATATATCCCTGTCCCTCTGCCATCTTTGGACTGTCATCGTTTCATAGATGAATCCTACTTTCGGTACTTTGTCTTCACTGGCGGCAGTTTTGTCCTGTCCACAGCCGGCCATAAGCAGCTGTATCCCGGCCAGAACCAAAAAAGCCAGCCGCTTCACAGCATATCTCGGTTTCGGTATAATCATTTTTTTCATATCAAACCTCTCCCGGATGCTATATTTATTCTTCCGCCGATAAAATTGGCTGCCTGTGATAAAATCGGCCGCCTATATTAAATCGGCTGCTTATCATATATATCGGCTGCTTATGACAAGCAACGGCCTGTTATGCTTATAATGAAGATCGGTCGCTTGCGGTAAACAGCAGCCTCTTATGCCTATAATTTAAATCGATCGCTTGCGGTAAACAGCGGCCTCTTATGCCTATAATATAAATCGGTCGCTTGCGGTAAACAGCGGCTGCTTATGATAAGCAACGGCCGCCTGGACATTGTCCGACTAGAACCCGCCCTGGGTCTGTTTCTGATAGTCCGTCGGCGATATCCCCACATGCTTCTTGAACAGTTTGCTGAAATAATTGGGGTCGCTGTATCCCGACATATAACAGACTTCCTTGATAGAATACCTGTTTTCCTTAAGTAGTTTTTTCGCGTTTTCGATCCGGACAGCCGTCAGCCTCTCAATGAAGTTTTCACCTGTTTCATTCTTGTACAGCCTGCTTAAGTACTGGGGGCTAATGTGCAGTTCCTTGGAGACGTCGTCCAGATTCAGATCCTGGCTGAACCTCTCGTTTATCAGCTTATTTGTCATTTCAACGATCTTTCCGATATTGCTCTTCTTCCTTGCACTTATCTGATAAGCAATGTTCCTTACCTCTTCTGTGCATATCTGCTCGAACTCTTCCCTGGATCCGCAGCATAATATCCTCTTGATATAATACCCCGGCTCGGTATTGTCCCTTATACCGTTTTCCGTCGCGACGCGCCGGACCGCAGCCATCATTTCGATGATCCTGTAATGGATGCTCTCCTGTTCGAAGAAATTGGGATATTTCCGGAAGATATCGGACAATATCGTAAGGCATCTCTGTACATCGCCGTTTTCCAGGGAGATCATCAGCTTCTGTTCCTGCAGTGCGATCTCATATCCAACATCATATATATCGGGAGCAATGTCGTCTATATGCACGATCCTTCCGCTCTCATCGCAGTTGAGCGCTTTCAGCGCCTCCTGGTATGAGATCAGTATATCCTTATCCCTGTGGATCCTACCTATCCCGACCTTGAATTCTATGCTGCATTTTTTCTCCAGCAGGTTCATGACCTCTTCGATACAGGATATCGAATGCACCCTTTGCTGATACAGGTCATCGATGCTCTGTGCTACATAAACGACCACCCTGTCCAACATTACCGGACCAACTATGCATTTGCATTTGTATTTCAGATTGTCCTTGAACAGAGTATAGATCTCCTGGTTGTCGAGGCTGTCCTCCAACTGTGCGTCATAACTGTTTTTCCTTCCTTTTTTTCTGAACGTGAACACGAAAATGAAACCCGTTTCATTGTCTATATCAAAAAATTCCTTTTTGTATCTGATGATATCACTTTTCCGCACCTGCGCAAAAAGCAGCGAATATATGAAGCTGTGCTCAACGGCGGTGAGCATCTTTTCGATCCTTTCCTTTGCCTCAAGCTCCCACCTGTATTTGCGCCTCTCATTGTCCAACTGGCAGATGATCCTCTGCAGGGTCTCCACGAGCCTCTCTTTTTTCACCGGCTTTATCAGGTACTCGCTGACTCCCAGTTCAACTGCCTGCTTGGCATATTCGAAAAATTCGTAAACGGATACGATGACTATCTTGACATCACTGTGGACCTTCTTTATTTCCTTGATCGCTTCAAGACCGTTTATACCCGGCATCTTTATATCCGTCAGTATGATATCCGGCTTGATGGTAAGCGTTTTTTCTATCGCTTCCCTTCCGGATCTCGCAGTCTCGATGATCCTTATGTTGCTGAACTCTTTTTCCACGATATGCCGTACGGATTCGATCATGATCTGTTCGTCGTCACATACCATAAGGCTGTACACCGAAAACCACCTTCCTTTTACTGCCGTTGTTCCGGCGGCTGATAGTTCTGTTTATTCTACTGCCGACTGTCATGCCAGCTGGTCGTTGCTCCTCGTCATCTGGTTATGCTGATGCTCTGTCCGACATGCCCGGCAGCCATCCGCAGTGTTGCCCTGATTGCTCTTTTGCCGCAACTGCAGTTGTTGATTACATGGTATCCCGACTGCTGCCTGCAGTCATGGTATCCTTACCACTACTTGCAATCATTGCATTCCGACCACTGTTTACAGGCGCGGCATTCCGACTCTGCTAGCACGGTATTTTCAAAATCACCTTCGTACCCTGGCCCGGAGCACTCTCTACGTCTATGACATCTTCACAGCTAAAAAACAGCCTCAGCCTCTGGACAACGTTGTATATCCCTATCCCTGTCATATGGCCGACCTTATCGCTGTCAAAGCTCTGGCATTTCAATATCTTCTGCCTGGTCTCCTCGCTCATCCCGACACCGTTGTCCTGTACGCCCACCCTGATCACGTCGCCGTCCCTGTCCAGCGAGATCCTTATCACGCCTCCGTTCTCCATGTTACCGATGCCGTGGATCGTGGCATTCTCGACCAGCGGCTGGATGATCAGCGGCGGCACGCTGATGTCCAGCAGGCTCGGGTCGATACAGTACTCGAATTTGATGGCGTCTCCGAAGCGCACTATAAACAGGTCCTCATATGCCTTGATTGTATCGATCTCGTCCTTGATCCTGACAGTCCTGTCCAGGCTCTTGACATTGTACCTCAATATCTTTGCCATGCTGTCAAGGAAAGCCGACGTCCTGTCCGCACCCTCCATCATCGCAAGCTGGACCCCGGCGTTCAGCGTATTGAAAAGGAAATGCGGGTTTATCTGCATCTGCAGCGCCTTCATTTCCGCGTCCGCAAGAAGCGACTGTATCCTCAGGTTCTCTATCTGCTGTTCCAAGAGCTGCGCTTCGGTGTCGGCCTTGTTGTGCAGTTCCCTGATGTAATTCCTTATGCTGTGCTTCATCGCATTGAATGCGTTGGCCATGACGCTGAGTTCATCCTGGGTGAACACCTCGACGTCTTCCGCGTCAAAATTGCCCCTGGAGATCTCCTCTGCTGAATGCGCCAGGTTTATGATCGGTTTCGTCATGTTGTAGGTCAGGTACGTGATGACGATAACATTCAGCATGATCACGGATATCGTGAGTACCAGGTTTGCCAGATGGAGTTTGCTGAGATTCTCCGACATACCAAGGTACTGGGCAGTATTTTTATCCAGGATGTTCAGGTTGAGCCGGTCCGCATATGTCCGGATATAACCGGTTATCCTGTTCGCTTCAGTGTACCTGGCGATATATTCGTCCGCGTTGTCCTTGCTTTTGGCTTCAACAGCCGCGTCAGCCTCATTGAAATACGACTGGGCCATGTATGCTATATCCTTGTAGATCAGGTCATTCTCGTCGTATATCACGTGAGGCTCTAAAAACATGTTCTCCACCTTTTCGCTGATTATCTCCTTGTACCTGTAGTAGTTGAGCATGCTGTCAGAATCCGAGGTGACAAGGTAATCGGTCAGATGAGTATTTACGTGGTCCATGTCATTCAGGAAATTTTCTATCTCAACGTTCGCTGCGAACATTTCGTCCATTTTCCCGATTATGTTCCTGGACAGCCCCAGCACAAAAATACTGGCTGCGCTGGTCAGGGCCATCGTCAGTACGAATACTGCAATGATCCTGGTTTTAATACTGTTGAACATCCTGTCCCAGAGTATCCCCATGGCAGTTTACCTCAGATAAATCTGCGCCGCAGCGCTCCCGTCATTTCTGATCTTTCTGATCGATGTTGATTTTTGTGAATATGTCCGTATCGATATTTATATAGTTGGACTGAAACGAATCCCCGAC
Organism: Clostridiaceae bacterium; assembly: GCA_012799845.1. Taxonomy (GTDB): domain Bacteria; phylum Bacillota; class Clostridia; order Acetivibrionales; family DTU013; genus DTU013. Next base: position 551 of record JAAZKL010000030.1, on the reverse strand, counting down.
GCTGCCGCACAATATTTCCACGGCTTTGTATCCCGCGTCGTATCCGTTTCTGTCAAGCACTCCGAATATGATCCCCTTCTGTATGTAATACCTGATCTCCTCTGTGATGCCTGTGCCGACGATCACGACATCCCCCACCAGGTTCCGCTCAACGATGACGCGCGCGGCCGCTGCCGTATCCTTGGCGTTGGTGCAGAATATAACGTCCACATCGGAGTGCTGGGTCAGTATTTCTCTCGTCAGGTCTTCCGCACCGAGCAGATGGCTGGTCCTGTACAGCGTACACAGGAGGTTGATCCTCTTTTCCTTTTCTATTACGCTTTTTATGCCGCTCATCATGATATCGCTCTGGGAAATCAGTGTTTTATCAGTATCATCCCGGCTTTCATCCGACAGGATCACCGCCAGGTCGATGGGAGGTTTCTTATCGGATGCCTGGGATATCAGCTTTGCGGCCTTCTCCCCCAGGTCGTAGAAATTGTTCCCGACATACGAAAGCCTGCTGCTGTCGACAGCTTCCGCCACACCTGCAACGATATGGATACCGGAAT
>JAAZKL010000278.1 GCA_012799845.1 Clostridiaceae bacterium | reverse complement strand
CCTCGGTCTCCCTCTCAGCTTCATCCGAAGCCCGCTCCCGCTCGGAGCATTTTCTTGCGACTTCCGGGAGCCTTTCGGACAGCTCACGCTCACGCTCTTCGTTAAGGCTTCCTTTGAGCTGTTCCTTCATAAGCCTGTGTATGATCAGATCCGGGTACCTCCTGATGGGCGCCGTGAAATGGCAGTAGTACCTGACAGCAAGGCCGAAATGGCCGGCGTTCTGGTGGCTGTACCTCGCCTTTGCAAGGGATCTCAGCATCACCTTGCTGACGATCAGTTCTTCCCTTTTCCCCTTCACCCTTTCAAGCACATCCTGCAGCGCTCCGGGATGTATGCTGTTCAGGCCTTTCAGCGGATAACCCAGGTTCTTTGCGAACTCTGCGAACGCCATTATCTTTTCTATATCGGGCTCTTCATGGATCCTGTAAACAAACGGCGTACCGGTCCAGAAGAAATGCTCGGCGACGGTCTCATTGCACACCAGCATGAACTCCTCGATTATCCTGTTGGCTATGGTGATCTCATAACGCCTCACATCCACGGGCTTTCCCTCTTCATCCAGGATCACCTTCGCCTCGTCGAAATCGAAATCCATGGCACCTCTCGCCATCCTCCTGCCGCGCAGTATCAGCGCCAGTTCCTTTATCTTCCTGAAATCATCGACAAGATGGCTGTATCGTTCGATAAGCTCTGCATCCTCCAATTCAAGGATCTTGTATACATCGGTATATGTCATCCTCTCAACGGACCTGATCACGCTTTCGAAAACGTCATGCCTGAGCACCTTCCCTGTGGCATCGATGTCCATCATGACCGTAAAAGCCAGCCTGTCCACTCCCGGGTTCAGGCTGCATATCCCGTTGGACAGCTTGGGCGGCAGCATCGGTATCACCCTGTCAACAAGGTAAACGCTGGTGCCCCTTTTCAATGCTTCCCTGTCCAGCGGCGAACCCTCGGTCACATAATGGCTGACATCCGCTATGTGCACGCCAAGCCTGTAATTCCCGTCAGAAAGGACTTCCAGGGACACGGCATCATCGAAATCCTTCGCATCTTCCCCGTCGATGGTGAAGGTCCTGAGATCCCTCAAATCCCGTCTTCCCTTTATCATATCCTCAGTCACCTCGTCAGGTATCCTGCCGGCCTGTGCCATAACATCTTCAGGGAATGATTCTGTCAGGTCGTATGCTTTCATTATGGATAAAATGTCGACCCCGACATCCTTGCTGTCCCCAATGATCTCAACTATCTTTCCCTCGGCGTTGCGCCTTCCGTCAGGCCATTTCACGATCTGCGCCACTACCTTCTGGCTTGGTTTGGCGCCGTTCACCTCATCCCTGGGTATGAAAACATCTTCCGGTATCTTTTTATCGTCCGGAACCACAAATCCAAAGTACCTGCTGTTCTCGAACGTGCCCACGACTTTCGTGACGGCGCGCTCGAGTATTTTTATGACCTCGCCTTCTGCCCTTTTGCCATTTGCCCCCTTTGAGGTCATGCGGACTATGACCCTGTCATTGTGCATCGCTCCCGCCAACCCGTCGGCAGGCACGAAAATGTCAGGGACATTCCCGTCATCAGGTACCAGGAAACCGTACCCGCGCTCATTCCGCTGGATAATGCCCACAACAAGGTTCATCTTCTCGGTTATCCCGTACCTGTCCTTTTTCGTCCTGTATATCACACCTTCCCGTTCAAGCGATTCCAGTATCTCAGCAAGTTTGTCCCTGTCCTCCCGGGGCACTTCCAGCACCACCGCGAGCTCGCTGAACTTGAGAGGCTTGTAAGCCGCTTCCTTCATAAATGCGATTATTTTGTCCCTTCGTTCCTGCAATATATCCATTAAATTCCTCCTGTTTTTATCCGTCTGCACATCAGCACATCCTGCTGTTATTATCCCTGTATAAATGGTTTTTAAACAAAAACGAGGGCGCCAGCCCCCGTATTTCCGTTATATGTACCGCCAGGGTCAGAGCCCCAGCTGATCCGATATTTCCTTCATCGCCGTGAGCGCGATTTCGATGAATTCTTCCAGCGTCAGGCCAAGTTCGCTGCAGGACCTGATCTGGTCCCTGTTCGCACCTCTCGCAAATGATTTCTCGTCCATCTTCCTAAGTACGGACGCGGCCGTGACGTCCGAAAGCTTCTTTGACGGCTGTACCAACGCACAGGCCGTTATCAGGCCGGATACAGGATCGGCGCAGTAAAGCGTCTTGTCCATTTTCCTCTTCCTTTCGATGCCGTGGCAGGGATTATGCGCTCTCACCGCATATATGACCTCTTCATCGAATCCGATATTTTCAAGTATTTCCGCGCCCACAAGGCCATGCTTTTCCGGTTCGTTTACAGTCCTCTCGTAATCTATGTCGTGTAGCAGACCTACTATGCCCCATGTTTCGGCATCGCCTTTGAGCCGGGAAGCAAGCTTTCTCATTATGGCTTCAACAGCCAGCGAATGCTTCACAAGATTGCTGTTTCTCACCCTTGCCCTGAGTTCGATCCAGGCTTGTTCTCTATCCATACCTTCATCCTGCCCCCCTCATATACGGTCGATCCGTATACGTCTTTCTTAGTATAAAAAAGACCATGCATTTCTGCATAGTCTGTTTATAACTTCTCTCAGAGGATAAGGACCAACACTATCGACGTGACAAGAAATGCAATTGCAACGACAGTTGTATATTTGCTTAACAGGGCATCCAGCGTCCTGCCCTTGTTCTTGCCGAAAAACGTCTCAGCCCCGCCTGCGATGGATCCTGACAATCCGGCCGACTTGGCGGACTGGAGAAGCACTATTACCACCATAGAGAGCGAAAGAATCACATGCAGAATCGTTACAATTATCTGGCCTGCATTCAAAAAGCAACACCTCCCGAAAATCAACAAATCACATTGTAACATATATCCTGCGAAAAAACAAGCACAATATCTATTTGTTCTTAAGGTTTTAAATTGCAAGTTTAATTGCCTTACAAAATCTTACAGAACCCTGTTTTAAGCGACCACAATCTTTGCCATTTCATTCGCAGTT
>JAAZKL010000277.1 GCA_012799845.1 Clostridiaceae bacterium | reverse complement strand
GCTGATAAAAAGCCCTTCCGGCGATCCTACGGCATACGAAATAAGAGGAGCAGTCATAGCGTTGCGGTCCGAAGAAGCGTCGAAGATCTTAGTGGAAATGCTCTGAGTCGGCGCTGATAAGATGCCCCGCCAATTGCTGTAGAGGTGCCCCGGGCTGTTGCTGATAAAGCGCCCAGGACCTGCACTGAGAAAATGGCCTGAGCCGGCGGCGGCGTGGCCGGGGGCATTCCCGCAGCCGGCCTGGTTACGCAGGTCACTTATACATAAGAGCTTTGCCTGAGTATCCTCAGGTAATGGTTGGCTTCACGCAGCACGTGATCTCCGAGCAGCGGATACGCTATAGCCTTTATGGTGCAGTTGATCAGGCCTTCCGTACCGGCGTTCTTGAAGTCCCTGATACCCTCAGCGGCCTTGTAGCTCTCGCCCGTCACTCCGGGCACCAGGGCAGTCTGCCCGGTTGCCGCAATGGCTTTCCTGGTCAGTTCGCTGAACTCGTTCCCGAAATCGTTGGCAGTATTGATCAACTCACCTTCCGTAGGATCCAGCAGGCCTCTTATGAACCATGCATGCTCTGCCATGATCCTGTTCCAGAAGACCTCCTGCTCGAGCAGGTCATTCGCGTTGCCCATGTGCTCCCTGTTCTGGAGCCTGTTCAGCATCCTGAGGTAGAATTTGGCCTCCCTGAGGATGTGGTCCAGCAACAGCGGATAATTCACCGTGAACAGCCTACACGCAAGCACGTTGCTCAGTATCTTCGTCTTGAAGTTTATCAGCGCCGTCGTGAGCACGATCGCCCTGCTGTTAAGCTGGAACACCCTTCCTTCCAGCATCGGTGATATTATGGCGCCGCTGTTTCCGGCGAGTCCTTCCTCCATCCGGGTCAGCCTGAAGTTTATCGGGATCCCCGTATAGAACTGGGATACCCTCTCCGCAGCAAGAGTATGAGGTGTGACGAACTCTCCCGATTCGACAGATGCCCGGCTCACGACCCCGTTGGACAGCGAGATCGCCTCTGCCAGCAGCATTTCGAACTGGTTTTTCAGCATATCGGCTTCACGGGCCAGATCGGCATCCTTTGCCGTAAACGCACCCTCGATGAAAATAGAATGTTCCTTGGCGATCCTGGCGAAAAACAGGTTGAGTTCGAGCGAAAGCCTGATGTATTCTTCCCTTGATATCATAAAAAATCACCCTTTACGAAAAAATGCAATAAAAAACCCAGCGCACTACATAATATGGCTGGGTTACATAAAGAGTGACGTTTTGGAACCTCATAAGCAAATGATCATGACAATTGTAAAATATCGAAACTGCAAAGTGTCAGTCACTGGTCCACTGTCGTGAACGCAGATTCAGTGCCTGGTACAAAGCAGCTTCGATATTCTGCATCATATCAATATCCTAACTCTTCACCGACTATGATCACCTTGATGCGGCCTTTGACCCTCTGGTACGCAGACACCACGTAGCTGCAGCAAATACGCGCCGGGCTGCCGCAGCCGGCTGTCATACCTGGTTCCCCCTGCGCCAGCGACATGCACTCGCCCTTCTCCCTGCAGTAAGTCTGGCAGGAAAGCCTTGTGGTATTGGCCGGCGCCGCGGTCCTTTTCACCCTGTCGATCGCTTCATCTATATCTCCGACTATTTTGTTATATCCGGCTACTATAATAACGGACTTCGGCCCGTAGCATATGGCGGCCACCCTGTTGCTGTTGCCGTCCACGTTGTACAGCTCGCCGTTCTCTGTTATGGCATTGGCGCTGCACAGGTATGTGTCCGCGAAAAACGACTCCCTGTATATCTTTTCAACATCATCACGGGTCATATCGCCGGCATAGCGGTCCAGGAAACGGTAACTGCCTGATCGGAGAAGGTCTATGACCCCGCATTCGAACAGCGTCATGGAACCTCCGACAGCAACGGTCTGCCCTTCGCTCATGAGCTCCCTGACCTTGCCTGCCACATCGGCCTTGCTTTCCACAT
>JAAZKL010000276.1 GCA_012799845.1 Clostridiaceae bacterium | reverse complement strand
CGGGGTGCCGAATTTTACGGGCTCTGCCGATCTGGGGATGGAAAACAGCTTCATGCCCGTCGGCCTCAACTTCGTGATGGAACTCAAGGCCGGGAGCGACACCGACAACAGCAGGCTCGCCGGGAAGTCGGCCGTGTTTAATGACGGGTTTGTAAAATATAAGCCCGCGAACAGCAATATCAGGTTCGAAAACCCGAAGATCTGCTTCCTTCCGGACAACAAGGCCATCATCAGCGGCCTGCATGTGGCAGGGGTCAATGTGTTGGATGCGGACAGCATGCAGCGCGCCTATGAGATTGCAGCGGCGGAGGCGAAGAACCTCAGCGGCTGGCTTTCCGAAAATTTCGTGGAACTGAAGGACTATAGCTTCTCGAAAGCGGCGAACAGCATGCGGGTCAGGGAATCCAGGCATTATAAGGGGCAATATGTGCTGAGCGTCAATGACATCCTCGACGGCAGGTATTTCGACGACACCGCGGCAATGGGCTCCCACCCGGTCATGATAAGCAAATTTGCCGTCAGCGGCTCATTCATCGCCATTGATCCGGAACGCTACGCCATACCCCTTGGATCGCTCGTGCCCGACGGGGTGCTGAACCTGCTCATGGCCGGCCCCAGGATCTCGTGTTCGTCGCTGGCTTCCAGCAGCGCCAGCGCCATAGGCACCTGTATCGCACAGGGGGAATCCGCCGGGGCTGCAGCCGTGATGTGTATTGCAAGGAACGAGAATCCGGCGTTCCTGGACAAAGATCACGAGTACTTCGAGGAATTCGGTGCGACACTGAAAGCGAAAAAAATGTACCTGCCGGACGGGCCCGCAGCATGGGATCCGGGAAAGAACTGGTCTGCCGATGCAGCGAAGCAGCTTCTCACGCTTGGGCTTCTGGCGGGCGGCCCCGATAACGATATGAAGTATGACGCGCCGGCGCAGCAGAAGGACCTGGCATTTATACTGATCAACGGCATCTACCGAACCGACAGGGAGAGTTATACGCCGGAACTGGACGCAAGGCTCAGGCCGTACATAAATGACAACAACCTCACGTTCGACAGCCTTGTCAGGATGGTCGGAACGCTCTATGGTATCGAGGACGATCCGGACTCGGTTTACAAAAAGCTATGTGAAAAGAATTATATAAACGGCGTGTTCCGCAGCAGGATAGAAAAGCTGGAGACAAATGCTGAAACGATCACCATGGACATGGTTTACTATATCGGCGCTTACAGCATCAGTTGTTACACGGGGAAGAACATTTCAGACCGGACGGCTTATTTCCCGCTTCCGGACGACCTTCTGCCGCCGGAGAATTTTTCGCCGTAGACGCGCAGCATGAACCTCGGCAGGTCCAACATCCTTTTGGCCCGGCGCGGTTCCCTGCACAGCCTGTACAGCCATTCCAGGCCGTTCCTCCTGAAAAACTCCGGAGCCTTGCGTACCCTGCCTGAAAGAATATCGATGGTGCCTCCTACGCCGATGCACACCCTGGCATCCAGTTTGTCCTGGTGCGCAGCGATCCACCTTTCCTGCTTCGGCGCTCCCAGGGCCACAAGCAATATGTCAGGAGATGACCTGTTTATCCCGGCAATGATCTCGTCACATTCCTCATCGCTGAAATACCCGTTGCGGCAGCCGGCGATCACGATTCCGGGATTGTCCTTTATTATATTCACTGCCGCTTCCTCCGCGACTCCCGGTTTTGCGCCGAAAAGAAAGACCCTTAAGCCGTTTCCGGCGTATGCCCTGAATATTTCCTGCACCAGGTCGACGCCCGAGACCTTTTCGGGGAGCTCCCTGCCAAGTATGCGGGACGCCAGGACCACCCCTGCTCCGTCAGCCGTGAGCATGTCCGCGTTCATCAGTATCTCTTTCAGTTCCAGGTCTCTCTGGGCCTGCATTATTATTTCCGCGTTAGGTGTATATATGGCATGTGTGCCGCCTTCTTCGATGAACCTGCCCACCTTCTCCACGGCTTCCTTCATCGTGAGAGCGTCCACGGGTATACCGAGTACATCGACGGTTTTTCTCATTGCCAGGTATCTCCTCGCGATTGCTATTATTGAAAACGAACATTATGATGATATTATACCCTAAAAAATTTGTCAAAAAAAGCTGAAGGATTTCCCAAAGCCCAGCGGATGTTTTACATTTGCAAAACAGGGGAAAATTAGACTGGGCAGGCATTATGGAAGCATTTGACGCATAACTGATAAAGGGTGGTGCATGAACATGGCAAAAGGGGACGGTTTCAGAAAAAATGCGGAAGATTATTTCTGGATCATCCTGGGGTCGGTGGTCACTGCGGCTGCGATAAGCATTTTTCTGGTACCTTACAGGCTGGCCCCGGGCGGGATCACCGGCGTTGCTACGGTGCTCTTTTACCTGTTCGGAGAAAAAGTGCCGGTGGGCGCGATCATACTGACACTGAACCTTCCGCTTTTCGCGTTCGGATACAAGATCATAGGCCGCAAATTCATACTGCGGACAGTCGTGAGCACTTTGCTCCTGTCGGGGCTGATCGACATGCTTAGGCCTGTTGCCAAAAGGTTCAACGAACTGATGACCCCGGAAATGCAGGCGGAGAGGCCGGATTACCTGCTGTACTCCATCTTCGGCGGCTTTTTCATGGGCCTGGGCATGGGCCTGGTTTGTAAATCGGGCGCGACGACCGGCGGTACCGATCTTGCTGCCGGGATACTGAATCGCATCTTTCCCGGTATCACCCTCGGCCGTGCGCTGCTGTTCATAGACACAGTAGTCATCATATTCGTCGCCGTGGCCTTCAGAAGTTTCCTGCTGGCGCTGTATTCGATTATTGCGCTGTATATCTCTACGAAAATGATCGATGTGATAATCGGGGGCACAAATTTCGCCAAGTCCGTATTCATTATTTCCGACCATGCCGGCGCCATCGCAAAGGATATAATGACAGAGCTGGACAGGGGAGTGACCGGTTTCAGGGGAGTGGGCATGTATTCCAACACCGAGAAGACGGTCCTGTACTGCGTGGTGCACCGGAGCCAGATGCAGCAGCTCAAGTTGCTGGTCAGGAGGACCGATCCGAACGCGTTCGTGATACTGAGCGACGCGACCGAGGTGCTTGGCGAGGGTTTCATGCATATGAACGATTAGCGGGGTTTATATGAAACCCTGTATGGATATAAAGCCTGGTATGGATATAAAGTCCGGCACGGGCAAAGGCACATCCGGCACGGGCAAAGGCGCGCCCGGAACGAGCAAAAGCACACCTGGCACGGGCAAAAGCGCATCCGGCGAAAGGTATATCTTGACTTGGACAACCGCGAGGTGTTAATATATTGTTTAAACTGAATAGAATATGATCTTCAGGGCAGGGTGAAATTCCCGACCGGCGGTAATGCGGCATATGCCGT
>JAAZKL010000275.1 GCA_012799845.1 Clostridiaceae bacterium | reverse complement strand
CTGAAGGCTTCAAAATAGCCGTAGAGATATACTTCGGGCTGTAACTGTACCAAGTTATCAGGGGGACGGTTCGAAATTGCTGAAAAAGCACTGTTTTTGAAAAAAACAACGAAGTTTTGCGGGTTTCAGGACTTGATTTCTCTAAAAAAGTGACTTTTTCAGCAGTCTCGAACCGTCCCCCTGACAGGACCGTCCCCGTGACAATTATTCCTCCGGCGAATAAACCACTACTCTCTTTCCTTCCAGCTCCACCTTGACCTTGTTTTTGCCTTTCAGGCCAAGGGTCTGAAGGAATTCGGCAGGTATCTGGAGCCTGCCGGCCCTGTCCAGCACGACGAGTTCATCATGGGTGTCGGACTGGTCGGCGAATGCGCTGCCTCCCATGGCCGCAAGCTCTTCGGCATAGGATCTTCTCCTTATGAATTCGCTGCTGGTGCGTCCGTCACGGATAGCAACGACCCTGTCCACTTTGCGCGATATCTGCCTGTCATGCGTGACGATGACGACCGTCACACCGAGGGCTTTGTTCAGTTCGCGGAATACGTCGAGTATAGCCGCCGCTGTCCTGCTGTCGACGGATCCGGTCGGTTCGTCCGCCAGCAGCAGCTTCGGGTCGTTGGCCAGCGCGATGGCTATGGCAACTCTCTGCTGCTCGCCGCCCGACAGTTGGCTGAGCTTGTTGTTCCGCCTGTTCAGCAGCCCGACCAGGTCAAGAAGCTGCAGCGCATGGCTCCGCCTGTTCTTTTTGCCTGTCAGGCGCATCGGCATTTCCACGTTTTCCTGGGCGGTGAGATAAGGTATGAGGTTCCTGGCGTTGTTCTGCCAGACGAAACCGACCGTTTCCCTTTTATACCTGATAAGCTGCTGGTCATTGAATTTCAGCAGATCCTGCCCGTCAACGAACAGCTTGCCTGCAGACGGCCTGTCCAGCCCGCCCAGCATGTTCAGCAGGGTCGACTTGCCGCTGCCGCTGTTCCCGATGATGGCCATCAGTTCGCCTTTTTCCACCACAAGGTCGAGCCCCTGCAGGGCAACGACCTCCAGGTCCTTTGTCTTGTATATCTTGACCAGGTTCTCGCATTCGATCATTTTAGGCTGCTCAGTCTGCCTGCCGCCCTCAGTCCCGCCGGCTTCCTCACCGGGCATATGCATGGTTGTATCCGCACTGATATGCTCATCTTGCATCTACGATCTCACCATCCTCCAGAGTCAGTACATGATCTGCGACCTCGATCATGCTCGGGTCATGCGTGGTCATCACCACTGTCAGACCCTCCAGTTCGACCAGGTCCCTGAACATTTTAACCACCTGCAGACCCATGTTGGTATCCAGTTCGGCCGTGGGCTCATCAGCAAACACGACATCGGGCCTGTGGGCTATTGCCCTGGCAATAGCCACCCTCTGCTGCTCGCCGCCGGAAAGCTCATATGGCCTGTGGTCCATCCTTTTGGCCAGCCCTACTAGGGAGAGGCACTTCCTGGCCCTCTCGCTCCTCCCCTTTGCGCCGACTCCCGCTATCCTCAGTCCGAACTCCACATTTTCATACGCCGACATCATCGAAATAAGGGCCACCGACTGGAACACGAACCCCATGCGTTTCCTCCTGAGTTCATTCTTGACCCTTTCGCCTGCCCGCGTAATATCGACTCCATTGAAGTTCACAGTTCCTGAAGTCGGCCTGTCAAGCGCTCCGAGCAGGTTGATGAGCGTAGTCTTGCCTGAACCCGACCGTCCCCTCAGTATCGTCAGCTTTCCCTTTTTTATCTCTATTGAGACGTTTTTCAATGCATGCACTGTCGTATTTCCCGATTTGAAATCCCTCGACAGGTTTTCGGTTTTGATGATCCAGTCCATTATTCAACCTCCGAAAACTGCTTTTATCGGACAAAGACCGGTCTGAAAGACCGTCAGTCTTCCCCGAGCTTGAGCGCCTGGTCTATCTTGATCTTCGAGATTATCCTCCACAATGTCATGAACCCCATAGTGATCATTATGCCAATAACGGCGTAGATCTTGATATAGTCCTCCCCGTATGCGGTGATCCTGAACGGGGGCACCTGGTCCGCCGCGCTGTACACTATCTGGAGCAGCGGGATGAAAAAGTCGCCTGTTATGCCGCCCACTATGATCCCCAATATTATTGCCGCACCGGATACGAGCACCTGTTCGCATGCAAGCATCCCTATCACTTTTGCCAGCGACATACCCATGGCGCGCAGTATCCCGAACATAAGCGTCCTGTTCTGGATGGATATTATCCAGTAGATCAGGAATCCCAGCAGGCTTATAAGCATCGACGCTATGAATCCCAGCGTCAGCATGCCGTTCATGCCCTGCAGGAGCGCGTCATTCTTCATTTTCACAAGTTCCTGGTCTGTGTAGTATATATATCTCAGATCAAGGTCCTTTTTGATGATGTCGTCATTTATCTGCTTGTCAGTGGCGCCGTCCGCCTTTTTGACCCACACTTCATACGGCTGGAGCGCCATTTTGTTCTGTATGTATGAGAAGTTGGCCACCACGAGTCCCGGCTCGTCCTTCAATACTTTGCCCTCCTTGGGGTTGAAGGTGGGCCAGTAGTCCACAAACGCGTATATGGTGCCCTCCAGGTAGCTTTGGTTCCCCCATGTCACATATATGGTGTCCCCGACCTCCAGCTTGTACCTGTCCTTCAGGTTGGAAGATACGAGAAATGCCGTGGGGGCTTCGGACATCAGGTTCAGGTATTCATGCAAGTGGTAAGGCAGCAGGTCAGGTCTGAACCAGGCGATCTTCGCGAATTCGTGGGGTGTTATGCCCATAACCCTGATATTATTTATCCAGCCCCTGGTCGTCTGGATCGTGCCGTCGTCGACATTGAGCACTTTTGTCACCGTTTCGGCCCCTGAAAGCGTCAGGTAATCGTTGAAATTCGGCTCAAAGTAGCGCAGGGGTTCCTGCGGCCTCGTATCCGTCGATCCGCCCATCATGGCGGCAGCCTGCTGCCCCTGGGCCTGCGTCGCGACCTGGTTCGTTTTCCACGATGCCTGCAGCCTTATATCCGCTCCGATCGAATACCGTATCCTGTCCTCCATGTTTTTGTTGATCGTCCTTGCCGTATTGGCGTTGAAAAGCCCAATGGAAATGGCAAGTATCATGAAAAGCATGAGGAACTGTTCCTGGCCCCTGGATCTTCCTACCTGTATCAGCGAGATATACGGGACAGGAGTCCATACCTTCCTGCCAAGCCAGTAGATCATCCTGACCAGGTATGGGTAAAGCCTTATGAAAAACAGTCCGGCGCCAAGCACAAAAGCTGTCGATGTCAGGAACAACAGCGGATCTATCTGGAGTTCATTGGCCGAAATACCCGTCTCGGCAAGTATCTTTTGCTGCTGCCTGAACCTGTAGATGCCGTATCCTGCGACAGCAAGCAGCACTATATCGATGCACAGTTTCTTCCAGAGCGCCGCCTTTTTGGCCCGCGCCCTTTCCTGCTTGTGGCTCACGATAGTCTTCCGCGACACCGAGACCACAGGCGCCAGCATGG
>JAAZKL010000029.1 GCA_012799845.1 Clostridiaceae bacterium | reverse complement strand
GTTATTGCGTATTATTCAGTCGTGTTATACCTGATCTGGTATGCGCCGCTGAAAGGTATCAGGGTGAAACCAAAACATGTATCTGCGGTATTGCTGCTTGCGGCAGCGGTCTGCCTCATGTATGTCATCAGGCCGGCCTGTCTTGAAGTGGTATTTCTTGATGTAGGCCAGGGGGACTGTGCTTTCATCAGGACAGGAAGCGGCAGGACGGTCCTGATCGACGGAGGAGGCAGCAACAACCCGGATGTGGATTCAGGAGTCGGGGAACTGACGGTGGTGCCGTTCCTGCTGGACAGCGGAACTGCAAGCCTTGATGCTGTCATAGCCACCCATGCCCATTCCGATCATATGCAGGGGCTCATGGATGTCATGGAAATCCTGAGTGTCGGACGGCTCATCATACCGTCGCTCGATGACGAGGCATGCTTCGCGGAACTGCTGGAACTGGCGGAAAGCAGGGGCATACCTGTGACAAGATGCTCCAACGGCATGGTGATAAACCTGGACAGCCGCACCGTAATGCATGTCCTGAATCCTGAAGCCCGGTGCAGGGCGGATGAGGATTCGCTCAACGATACGTCGCTGGTTTTGAGGCTGAGTTATGGCAAGACATCGGTCCTTTTTATGGCCGATGCGGAGAAAACAGTCGAGGAAAGGCTTGTGGATTCGCCATCGGCACAATGGCTGGATGCGGATGTCATAAAAATTGGGCATCATGGTTCCGGCACTTCGACGAGCGAAGTATTCCTGGAAATGGTCGATCCCGCGGCCGCAGTGATAAGCACAGGCAGGAACAACTTCGGGCATCCTTCGAAGAAAGTACTCAGACTGCTTGAAGACAGGGGGATAAAGTATTTCCGGACAGATGAATCCGGGGCGGTGTTTCTGCAGAGCGACGGGAAAAGGATCCGCATCAGGGGCACCATAGATGAGTAAACGATACCGCGGGCGAGTCTCTACCTTGAAAATGCGCCGCCGTATTGATACAATCAAGAAAAGTACCGGAAGTGAGAGTTGGGATTTATGGCAGCAAAAGACCCGTATGCCGGCAACGACAAATTGCTCTGGAAATCCATAAAAGAGAATAACATAGGCAGGCTCTACCTTTTCTTCGGTCCTGAAGAATACCTGATCAGGAACTACTGCGAGCAGATGGAGAAGAGACTGCTGGGGGATGAGTTCAAGCTGCTGAACAAAGCAGTCCTCAACGGCAGGGTGACGCCGGCGCAGGTAATCGAGAACTGCCGGACATATCCTGTCTTCAGCGACAGGAAGATGGTCGTAGTACGGGATTCAGGCCTTTTCAAATCAGGGAAGAAGAGTGACGACGCTGACGAAGATACGGCGGATGCCGGTAAAACCGCAAAGGGCGCCAGGAGCAGGGGAAAGGATGCCGATGGACTTGCCGGGTTTTTGCAGGATCTGCCTGAGCATATCTGTCTCGTCTTTATCGAGAAAGAGATAAACAGGAAACTGAAGTATGTCGGCCTGGTTGAAAAACATGGGCTCGTGGTGCAGTTTGACTATAAAAAACCCGATGAACTGGCAGAATGGGTGATAAAAAGGCTCAGGGAAATGCAGCATGACGCGTCGCCCAGGACGGCTGCAATGATAGTGGAATACTGTGAACCGTCCATGGATGATGTGCTCAATGAACTCAACAAGCTGTGCGCATATGCCGGGGATCGGAAAATGATAAATGAAGAAGATGTCGCAAAGGTCTGCACAAGATCCATCAAAAGCAGGATCTTTGACCTGACTGACGCTCTGGCGGCCAAACAGAGCCGCTCTGCGCTTTCGATCCTGAATGATATGGTTGTGCTGAAGGAACCCATGCCAAGGATCACATTCATGATTGCCAGGCAGTTCAGGCAGCTGATCCAGACAAAGCTGATGGTCAGGGAAGGCGCAGGGAAGAATGAGATAGCTTCATTTTTCAAATTGCCCCCTTTCATAGCCGGAAAAATAATCAGGCAGGCTGCCGGCTTTGACATGGACAGCCTCAGAAGGGCTGTCGAGACGGGACTGGAACTGGACCTGGCGGTGAAGAATGGCAGGCTGAAGGACAGGGCGGCCGTAGAACTTTTGATCACAAGCCTTTCGACAAAGTGATCCTTATAGCCGGTTTATTTACGAAATAATTTCTGTCAAAAAATCATCTGCAAAACTACCCTTGTCTCAGGACTGTCTGCAAAACAATTGCTATAACAGGCTTGCGAGAGATAAGCAAACTGCCAAAAATAAAAAAGCCCGGCCGCCTGGAGTTGTCCATTTGATGCTCGCGCTTTTTTTATTTTTTGTTTATGATCAAGTATGATTAAACGTTCCGACTGCGGGAATTACTTGCCTGCTGCAGCATTGAACGCCCTTACCAGCTGTGATTTCCTTCTCGCAGCGGTGTTTTTGTGAAGTATGTTCTTTGATGCTGCTTTGTCTATAGCTTTTATAGTGTCTTTCAAAATATCCTGTGCCGACTCGCTGTTTGCTGCAATGGCTTCCCTGCACTTCTTGATGGAAGTCCTGAGAGCCGACTTTTTCATGTTGTTCCTGAGAGTCTTTTTCTTTATTACCAAAACTCTTTTAGCAGCAGATTTTGTATTAGCCAAACTTTTCACCTCCTGCGGTCAGATTTTTTCAACATGTGATATTCTACCACGAACATTTTCAAAAAGCAAGGACAATAATAATGATCATTTTCTGCTCATTTTTCCGTGATTTTTGTGAAACACTACATCATGGCACATTTCAAAAACAAATTGCATTAAACAAATGGCATTATGCCAGGGGAGAGATATCAATGGCGGAACTGCGAAATGTAAGGACGGATCTGACCCTGGAGGCTCATGAGCTTCTGCGGGAGAAAGCGGTCAGAGAGCAGAAGGAGCAGCAGGACATCCCCGGTGTGGAACTGGAGAATGACGGGGATGAGCGCATCAAGATCACGAGGGTCCGGGTCACGTCCCGCACCGGTGAGGTTTCCATAGGAAAACCAATGGGCAATTACATCACTCTCGAGGTACCGGGGCTGAGGGAAAATGATCGTGACCTGTACGAAGATACCTGCAGGGCGCTTGCCGGGGAACTGACACGTATAATGAAGCTGAATGACAGGACCCTGACGCTGGTGGTCGGGCTGGGGAACTGGAATGTCACTCCTGACGCGCTTGGCCCGAAGGTAGTATCGAATTTGATGGTGACCAGGCATTTGCTTGAATATCTGCCGGACCAGGTGGATGAAGGCGTCAGGCCTGTTTGCGCTGTCGCGCCGGGGGTCCTGGGCATCACAGGGATAGAGACGGGAGAGATAGTGAAGGGAATAATCGACAGGATACGACCCGATTATGTTATAGCCATCGATGCACTGGCTGCAAGGAAGATCGAAAGAGTGAACACGACCATACAGATCGCGGATACGGGCATAGCTCCTGGTTCCGGCGTCGGCAACAAAAGGATGGAGCTTTCCAGGGATACGCTGGGCATACCGGTCCTTGCGATAGGCGTTCCGACTGTACTGGATGCAGCCACCATGGCGAATGACGCCATCGATATGGTGTTGGACAGCCTGATCGGGCAGGCGCAGCAGGGGACGGAGTTTTACAATATGCTGAAGAGCATCGACAGGGAGGAGAAATACGGCCTTATACGCGAGGTGCTTGACCCATACTCCGGCAACCTGATCGTCACGCCAAAGGAAATCGACGATGTGGTAAGAAGGGTTTCGAAGGTAATCGCCAACGGACTGAATATTGCCCTCCACAGGGGTATCGGCCTGGATGACGTCGACCGTTATATCAATTAGACCCGGGTCGGGCACACCTGCCGTCATATCAATCAGATCCGGGTCGGGCCACCGGCCGGATACACGCATGTAAGCCACGGCCGGATATTTATGTGAGCAATATTTCCGGACTTTATTTTGGTACCTGAAAGAAGTATAATTATAAAAGCATGATTTCTTTTGGGAGGTATATTTTCTATAATCTCATGGGGGTCGGAATGAAGTATAGCGGAAGATATGTGGTCATACTTGTATCGGCAGTGATCATGTGGAATACCATTATAATAAAGCCTTTGAAGATTTTCTCGGTATTCCTGCATGAACTGGGCCATTCTATTATGGCCGTGATTTTCGGGTACGGGATCACGGGTTTCAGCATAAATCTCGACGAGAGCGGTTATGCGATCACGCTTGCCAAAAGCGGGTTTTCTTCGTTCCTGATCGCGAGCGGAGGCTACCTGGGCAGCGTTCTTTTCGCGCTGCTTATCCTGAAGCTGAAAAAAACCTTCGCCGGGAAATATATACTTGGCGCTTCGGCAATATTGCTGCTGGGTATGTCGATTGCCTACGGGAAATCACTCTTCACGATCATCTACGCAGCGATTTTCGCCGGACTGGCATTGATCATCTACATGCTGAAAAATGACAAGGTATATGACTGGGTCGTTGACATAATAGGAGTGGTCGGCGTTACCTATGCGGTCTATGACACTTTTGTCGATACCATACTCCTGGAGATCAACCGGAAGCTCGGTATCGTACCGGGCTGGGGAGCTTCCCGTGCGACCACTGACGCTGTACAGCTGGAGAAGATGACCCATATCCCGGCGGTAGTATGGGGCATATTATGGCTCATTGTCGCGTGCTGTATCATATACTCGGTAATGCTGACGGGAGGAAGGAAGAGGACGGCGGCCGCAAGGGGAAGACGCAGCACATTTTGAACATACCATGGCGAAAGATTAATGTCGGTCGATGGATAAAAATCGAAGAATGGAAATCGATGAATAAAGATTCCGGAGGTTTCCCATGGACAAGATCCAACTGATGAAAGAGAAAATAGAATTGCTTAACAGGGCGGCAAAAGCGTATTACCAGGAAAACCGCGAGATAATGTCCAATTATGAATATGACAGGCTCTATGACGAACTTGCCGAACTGGAAAAGGAAACGGGGATGGTGCTTTCCAACAGCCCTACCGTCAGAGTCGGCTATGAACTCCTGACTGCCCTGCCCAAGGAACGGCATGAGAGACCCATGCTCTCGCTTGACAAAACCAAGGATGTCGAAGCGCTGAAAGCATGGCTCGGCAGTCAGAAAGGCCTTCTTTCATGGAAGCTGGACGGACTCACGCTTGTACTGACGTACAGGAACGGCGCTCTTGATAAGGCGGTCACAAGAGGCAATGGTGAAGTCGGCGAAGTGGTGACGAACAATGTAAGGGTATTCAAAAATATTCCTCTCACCATCCCGTACAAGGGAGAGCTGATCCTGAGAGGCGAGGCCGTCATAAGCTATTCCGATTTCAACAGGATAAACGAAGAGATGATCGACGCTGCCGTAAAGTATAAAAATCCAAGGAATCTCTGCAGCGGTTCGGTCCGCCAGTTGAACAACAAGGTGACCTCCGAAAGGAATGTGAATTTCTATGCATTTTCACTGGTAAAGGCCGATTTCAGCGATTTTGGCAATTCGCGCGCCATGCAGCTTGAATGGCTCAGGTCCCAGGGGTTCGACATTGTGGATTACCGCATGGTCGATGCCGGAACCATCGGGGAAGCTGTCAGATGGTTCGCCGCTCAGACCGAGGGGAATGATCTGCCGACTGACGGCCTTGTTCTGGCCTTTGACGATATCGCGTACAGTGTATCCCTCGGAGCCACATCAAAGTTCCCTAAGGACTCCATTGCATTCAAGTGGCGGGATGAGATAAAGGAAACAGTGATAAGGGAAATAGAGTGGAGCGCGTCGCGGACAGGACTTATAAATCCCATAGCCATATTCGAGCCCGTGGAACTTGAGGGCACCACGGTGAGCCGTGCCAGCCTCCACAACATCAGCATCATGGAACAGCTTCAGATAGGCATTGGAGATACTGTCACCGTGTACAAGGCCAACATGATAATTCCCCAGATACATGAAAACCTGACCAGGAGCTCGAATCTGAAAGTGCCTGACAAGTGCCCCGTGTGCGGCGGCATGACTGAGATAAGACAAAATGTCGACGTGAAATATCTCTATTGCACAAATATGAACTGCGCAGCCAGGCACATCAAGAAATTCACCCATTTTGCCAGCAGGGACGCGATGAATATCGAAGGCCTTTCCGAAGCCACCATCGAGAAGTTCGTCGCCGCAGGCCTGGTAAAAGAGTACGCCGATCTTTACCGCCTTGCGGAACACAAGGACAGGATCGTCAATATGGAAGGATTCGGGGAAAAGTCTTTCGATAATCTTATCAAATCGGTGGACAGGTCGAGGAAGACTACCGCTGTGAGGCTCCTTTACGGGCTGGGCATTCCCAACATAGGTCTTTCCAATGCCAGGCTTATATGCCGCAGGTTCGAACATGACTGGAACAGGATAGAAAACGCGGCATTTGAGCAGCTGACAGAAATAAGCGGCATAGGAGATGTAATGGCTGATGCTTTCGTGAGCTATTTCAACGACGGAGAAAACAGGAAAGCCGTAAACAGCATACTTGAGGAGGTAGAACTGGAGAAACCGGACAGTGCCGCGAATGCGCAGCTGCTCGGGAACGCGACCTTTGTTATCACGGGTTCGCTGGAACGCTTTGCTAACAGGAAAGAGCTTGTGGAACTCATTGAGAGAATGGGGGGCAAAGTGTCAGGGTCCGTGTCTGCCAGGACGAGCTACCTGATCAATAACGATATTACGTCCGGTTCTACCAAAAACAAAACAGCCAGGGAGCTCGGCATACCCATAATCACCGAGGCGCAGTTCCTTGACTGGGTCGAGAACGGCAACAGGCCGTAAGAAGATAAGCTGTAAAAGATATGAGGCCGTATGGATATTCTGCCAGAAAAATATCGGACCGCAAAACTATGCATGCGGTCCGATTAATTTTCGGTTTGTGATCAGATGACGGTATTCTTTGCCATACAATCAAATAGCTAATGTTATCGCTTGTTCATTTCCTTGCTCCACGAATCCTTAAGGCCGACGGTCCTGTTGAATATGAGCTTTCCGGGAGCAGAATCAGGGTCTGTGCAGAAGTATCCCATGCGCAGGAACTGGAATTTGCTGCCCGGCTTCGTGTCGGACAGGGTCGGTTCCAGCTTGCAGTTCTTCAATACCGTCAGGGAGTTCGGATTTATGATCGTGCTTATGTCTTCGACTTCTCCGGGATCCGGCACAGTAAAAAGATGGTCGTACAGGCGGACCTCTGCGTCGATGGCGTGCCTTGCCGATACCCAGTGCAGCGTGCCTTTGACCCTGCGGCCGTCCGGCGTGCTGCCGCCTCTCGATTCCGGATCGTAGGTGCAGTGGAGCTCGATGATATTGCCTTCAGCATCCTTTACAGCATGCGAGCATGTGATATAATATGCGTTTTTCAGCCTGACCTCGTTGCCGGGATAGAGCCTGAAATACTTCTTCGGCGGGTCTTCCATGAAGTCGTCCTGCTCTATGTACAGCTCCCTGCAGAACGGGACCTTTCTCGTGCCCATTTCAGGCTTTTCAGGATTTATCTCCACGTCGAACCATTCGACCTGGTCATCGGGATAATTGTCTATTATGACCTTCAGCGGATCCAGAACGGCCATCACCCTTGGAGCCGACGTATTGAGGTCTTCTCGGACGCAATGCTCCAGCAGGCCGTAGTCGACCATGCTGTTTGTCTTGGCGACGCCTATCCTCTCGCAGAAATCCCGGATTGACGCCGGCGTAAAGCCTCTTCTTCTCAGACCCGACAGCGTAGGCATCCTCGGGTCGTCCCATCCCGCGACGTAACCTTCGTTCACCAGCTGCAGCAATTTCCTTTTGCTCATTACAGTGTAAGTGAGATTCAGACGCGCAAACTCTATCTGGCGCGGCTTCGAGCCGATATCCACGTTGTTTACGACCCAGTCGTAAAGGGGCCTGTGGTCTTCATATTCCAGTGAACAGAGGGAATGGGTTATGTTTTCGATGGCATCTTCTATCGGGTGCGCAAAGTCATACATGGGATATATGCACCACTTGCCGCCCGCGCGCCAGTGCTCCGCCTTCATGATGCGGTAAATGACGGGATCTCTCATATTCATGTTGGGGGAAGCCATGTCGATCTTCGCACGGAGCACCCTGGAGCCTTCGGGGAATTCTCCTGCTTTCATCCTTTCCAGCAGATCCAGGTTTTCCTCCACCGAACGGTTCCTGTACGGACTTTCCTTACCGGGCTCTGTCAGCGTGCCCCTGTATTCCCTGATCTCATCGGGGCTCAGGTCGCAAACGTAAGCGAGGCCTTTTTTGATCAGCCTTACCGCGCATTCATACATGATATCGAAATAGTCCGAAGCGTAATAGAGCCCGTCCCATTCGATCCCCATCCACCTGATGTCTTTCTGTATGTTCTCTGCGTATTCTATGTTTTCTTTTACGGGGTTCGTGTCATCATATCTCAGGTTGAAACGCCCGTTGTATTTTTTGGCTGTGAGGTAATCGATGAGCAGCGCCTTGGCATGTCCGATATGCAGATAACCGTTGGGCTCCGGGGGGAACCGGGTGATTATCGCGTCTTTGCTGACTCTGCCGCTGTTGATGTCGTCATCTATAAGATCATATATAAAGCTGGATGATGAAACACTGCTGCCAGTGTTTTCAATTTCGTCACATATTCTGACTTCCGACATTATGTTAACCTCCCATTTCGGTTCGTGTATCAGTCTGTTCAGTTCCTATATACAACGTCTGATCTGCAGATGAGGCCCGTATATCCGGTGCGGACGGCCTCATGCGTCAGCTCAGTTTTTCTATGCCTTTCAGGATCCTCCTGACCGATTCGCCTTTCCCGAGCAACTCCGCCAGCTCCGTTGCTCCGCCGGGCGTTGCTGCCTTGCCGGAAAGCGCCGTCCGTACCGGCCACAGGATCTGGCTGTTCTTCATGCCCATTTCACCTGCCAGACCGGTAAGCGCAGCGTACAGGGCATCATTTTCCCAGGTTTCCGCCTTCTCGAGGACCGGCAGCGCTGCTTTCAGTGCAGTCAGCGAAACAGCCGCGTCAGTCTTCATCTTCTTGTGTTCATACAGTGAGATATCATAATCGGGAAGACTTTCGAAGAAATCTACCATTGCGGGTATGTCGGAAAATGCCTCCGTGCGCGGCTGCAACAGCCTGCTCAGCCTGAAAGTATCTGTCACCTTTTCTTTCAGGGTCTCGCTGTAATAGGGGCTCGCAGCCTCATGGAACTGCTCCGGGGCCATTTTCCGGATGTATTCGCCGTTCATCCATCTCAGCTTGGCCATATCGAAAACAGCCGGAGATTTGCTGATGCCGCGGATATCGAAGACCTGCTCGAGTTCCTTCAGCGAGAATATCTCCTGCTCTGTGCCCGGGCTCCAGCCCAGCAGCGCAACAAAGTTGACCACGGCTTCAGGCAGGAACCCCTGGCTGATGAGATCCTCGAAGGAAGGATCACCAAGCCGCTTTGACAGTTTGCGGCCTTCCGGGGTGATAATGGTGGATACGTGCACATAAACGGGTATCTCCCATCCGAACGCCCTGTACAGCAGGTTGTACTTCGGAGTCGAGGACAGGTACTCGTTGCCCCTGACCACATGGGTTATCTCCATCAGGTGGTCGTCTATGACATTTGCGAAATTGTATGTGGGAAGCCCGTCGGACTTGATAAGTATCTGGTCCTCCAGTTCGCTGTTGTCGACAGTGATGGTCCCGTATACCGCATCCTCGAAGCTGGTGCTCCCGGTATCGGGCATCTTCTGGCGGATGACGAACGGGACGCCTTCTGCAAGCTTCCGCTCCGTTTCCTCGCTGGTGAGGTTCAGACAGTGCCTGTCGTATTTGTACTGTTTTCCCTGGCGCTCGCTTTCCTCTTTCAGAGCAGCCAGCCTCTCCCTGGAACAGAAGCAGTAATAGGCGTGGCCGAGGTCTATGAGCTTCTTTGCATATTCCATGTATATATCTTTACGCCCGCTCTGTATGTAAGGACCATACGGTCCGCCCTTGTCCGGGCCCTCGTCGTGTTCAAGCCCGGCGATCCTGAGCGTTTTGTACACCACATCGGTGGCGCCTTCCACATACCTTTCCTGGTCCGTATCTTCTATCCTCAGGATAAATTTCCCGCCGTGCTTTTTCGCGATCAGGTATTCGTACAGGGCAGTGCGCAGATTCCCTATATGCATATAACCAGTCGGACTTGGTGCATATCGTGTCCTGACAACTACCGCCATTTTGCCGGTCTCTCCTTCCGCAGCGGACCAAATGGATCCCGCTGATATTTTCTATAGATTATATTATTTTACTATAGTGTTAGTCAAGGAACAGCGTATATTCGCGGCCGCATGTCCGATACCTGCCGGATGTTATTTGTTATTGTATTTGCCTGCCTGTTGGAATATTATAGATATAGTACAGCGAGGCGGCGGGAGTTCAACCCATGTCCATACAGAAAAACCGCAGCGACAGCAGCTTTCGAAAGGAGAGATTGAAGTGTCGGTACTCGACAGTATCACGAAGAAAGTGACCGATACGGCAAAGGCTGCCGCAAAGATCTCGGGCAGTGTCGTGGAGATCACGAAGCTCAACATGAGCATCAACACAGAGGAGGAAAAGGTCAAAAAGCTTTACATGGAGATCGGTAAACAGCTTTATGAGGATTACATCGACGGCAAACCGGTCGGGGAAGAACTGATGAGGAAATGTATAAAGATAGACGAAATCATCACAAACATCGCTGAAATGAAGGAAAAGATACTTGAACTGAAAAATGTGAAGGCTTGCCCCAACTGCGGCACTATCCTTGCCATCGATATGGAGTACTGTCATAAATGCGGAAAGAAGCAGGAGGAACAACCGGCGGAAGCTGAGGAAGTGAAAGACGTCCAGGACTGATACGGACTGCTTTTGGAGGCTTATGATGAAATACAGGGTGGATATACATCACAAAGGAAATGTCCGGACTGTAATGGCGGACAGGGGAACCAACCTGCTGGAGCTTCTCAGGGATATCGGCATTCTGATCTATACACCGTGCGGAGGCAGAGGCACATGCGGCAAGTGCGGCGTCCGGATAGTGGGCGGTAATGCTGAGCCTTCTGGCGAGGAAAAACGGCTGGCCGGAGAGAGGCCTGGGAAAGGCTTCAGACTGGCATGCAGGCATGAGATCGACTCCGATATATGCGTATATATCGACGGGTCCGGGGAAGATGCTTCCATACTGACAGCCGGCATCCGGAGGGATGTGGGCCTGGATCCGATCGTCAGCAAGAAGTTTATCAGGATGGATCCTCCATCCCTCGCCGATCAGCGGCCTGACATGGAAAGAGTGATGGCTTTCTCCGGCAGTTGCGGCATCGATGAACTCCAACTGTTAAGGGAGATCCCGGATCTGTTAAGAAGCTCAGGGTACGAAGTCACGGCAGTCAGAGCCGGGGATAAGCTTTTATCTGTTGAAGCGGGAGATACAACGTCGGTCCTGTACGGCACTGCTTTTGATATAGGAACGACCACTGTTGCTGCATACCTGTACGACCTGACGGACGGGAAGCTGCTCGGTATCGGTTCGTCGGTGAATCCTCAGTGCAAATTCGGCGCGGACGTTATTTCCAGGATAGACCACGCAAAATCATCACGGCAGGCTGCGGAAGAAATGAAGGCATCGATAACGGACTGTATCAACGGACTGACGAGGCAGCTTGCCGAAGATTCGGGAATAGACACGAAAGAAATTTATGAAGCCATATTCTGCGGCAACACTACCATGCTGCATTTCCTTGCCGGGTTCGACGCTTCCGGTATCGCCGTATCGCCGTTCATTCCTGTCACATGCAGGTCCATGCGCTTCAGTGCAAGGGATCTCGGTATCGAAATGAACAGCAGGGGCTGCTGCATACTGTTGCCATGCGTTTCCGCGTACATAGGCGCTGATACCGTGGCTGCCGTACTGGCCAGTGGAATGTATGACACGGATGGATTTTCGCTGCTGGTGGACATAGGTACGAACGGCGAGATCGTTCTGGGCGGAAAGGAAGGGCTCATTGCCTGTTCTGCGGCAGCCGGACCTGCCTTCGAAGGGGCGAATATCAGGTTCGGTATGGGCGGGGTGACCGGCGCAGCAGATTCATTCTCGTTTCCGGGATTCGCGTATACCGTGATAGGAAATACGGCAGCAAGAGGAATTTGCGGATCAGGAACAGTGGACGCCGTTGCAGCGCTCCTTGATGCCGGAGCCATTGACGAAACAGGGGCATTTGCTGACGGAAGCAATGCTGCCGGTCTGCCGCAGGAAGTCAGTGCCAGGTTCACTGTGACTGACGGCATGAGAGCGTTCATACTGGTCCCGGAGCAGGAAACCGGCGCTGCCGGACCGATCACCATCACACAGAAGGATGTACGCGAGATCCAGAATGCCAAGGCTGCTGTTGCCGCAGGGATCGAAACCCTTATAAGCGAAGCGGGGATCAGACATGACGATATTAAAAATGTTTTCCTGGCAGGAGGTTTCGGCAGCAGCCTGCATGTCCGGAGCGCGGCGAGGATCGGTCTGCTGCCGCGGCAACTGGCGGACAGGGTGGTGGCTGTCGGCAACGCAGCTGGTTCGGGAGCCTCGGAATGCCTGCTTTCGCGGAAGGTACTCGGCATTGCTGAAAAAATCGCGAACAGTGTCAGGTATATAGAATTGTCGGCTTCTGGTCTTTTTGCCGAAAACT
>JAAZKL010000274.1 GCA_012799845.1 Clostridiaceae bacterium | reverse complement strand
TGATGTGTACTCCCTCTTGAGTTCTTCAATGGCCAAATCGGTAGCCTGTTTACTGTAGTAGATCTCGATCGCCCTTTCGATCTGCTCCCTGGTGGCAACCGCCGGCTCTATTTTTTTCTGTGTTATGAAGCATATGTCGTCGATGGCAAACATGTTGAGCGGATCGCTCATAGCGACCACGAGCTTGTCATCGCGAATATAAATAGGTATTGCCAGATATTTTTGTGCAACTTCTTTTGGTATGCTCCTGGCTATATCCTGTTGTACGAATGTCTTGTCCAGATCGACTCGTTCCAGTGACAACTGCTGGGCAAGGACATCGGCTATTTCGCTCTCGGTGATGAGACCCTCGCTGACCAGCACTTCCCCTAATCTGCGCTTGGTCTTCCTGTGGGTCTCAAGAGCCCTGTTCAACTGGGCGAGTTGTATTTTCCCCGCTTCCAGCAATATGTCTCCCAGTCGTTTACGTTCTCTCATGCAAACCTCTTTCCTTTACTGTAATAGTCAGGTACATCAAAGGTTATCCTGGTTGAACGTCCATGCTGTCGGTTTGAACGTCAATGTCGTCGGGTCGATCGTCAATGCTGTCGGTTTGCTGCATATCGCCAGTGAGTTGTATTTATGCTGAACGATGCTGTCGAATATATATAAATGATTGTTCGAATTTTGCGTTTTGATGTCAAATCACGATGCAGAAAAGGCTTTTACATTATAGAACATGGATAATATTTCGTCAAGTATTACAGACAATTTTACCTGTTTCTGTCACATGTAAAGACTTTTTTATGAAATGCGGTTGATGAAGCGGACTAAAAAAGCTGCCGGTTCTCACCAGCAGCCATTGGCAGGAAAACATTAGCGTTTAGTATTCCGATACCCTGGAGTAGTGAGCCGTCTCTTTTATCATGCTGTACGCACGACCCGCAGCTTTGCGCTCCGCGTCATAAGTAGTATCTATGACGATCCACTCACCCTTCTCGCTGTCGTATACTTCGTTCCAGGCATGGTAGCCACTGACGTTGGCCGTGTAGCCCATGACCAGCTTTGCAGGTATGCCCTGGCTGCGAAGCATTGCGGCGAACAACGATGAGAAGTCGTAGCAGATACCCTTACCGCTTGCGTATATGTTTTCAATGTCCGGCAAATAGGTGCTTTGCACTGTCGACATCTTGTCATAGTCGTACTTGAAGTTGCTTACTATGTATTCGTATATTTTCTTTATCCTGGCGCTGTCGGATTCCAGACCTTTCGTGAGCTCGTTTGCCTTTGCGATCGCCTTCATGTCGTAGTTCCAGTTCACGTTCCGGACCGATGCCAGGTATACCCTGTTGTCGTCTTCGAGTTCCACTTTGACTGTCTATCTTGCAACATACCTGTATTTCGTGCCGCTTATGTTCTCGAGAACGCTTACTATGTACTCACCGTCGCCCAGCTGGAGCGGGTAGGTCTCGGCCATACCGTCGTTCCTGAGATCATATTTTGCCTGCTGGCCGTCTTTCTCTATTATGACTTTAAGTCTCTGATCAGCAACATGGCTGATAGAAACTGTTCCTTCTTCGAGTCTTGCAGTGTCGATTACCGGCTCGTTTGCTGCCGCCGCAGCGATCGGGTGAACCAGGATCGCCAGACCGACTAATATTGACACTAAAAGCTTTTTCATCAAATATTCTCCCTTCGGTAGCTGGCTGCCAGTCCCGCCCCTTCCGGGGTCCGGACACAGGCCCTTTAGCTTTGCGTCCCGAACTTTCGTCCGGTTTGCCTTTGTCGTTGAAGATATTTGTTCAGTTTTCAGAGCTTTTCAGTGCTTTTACAGTCCTGCTCAGTTGTAATGCCGGTCTTTCTGTTAAACAAAAAACTTTTCCGTCGGCAACTGGCTGCCATTCCGTCAGACCCCAGCGAGTCCGTGGGTCAGGCCCTTTAGCTTTGCGTCCCGGGCTTTCGTCCGGTTTGCCTTTGTCGTTGAAAAGCTCAACAGACTGAAACTATTCTTCCTTCACCTCCATCTTACCAGTTTTTTGTTCATAAATCAATACTCCTTGGTAAAATATCTTTAATTATGTCACTTAATGGTACCGCTATGTCTTTTTTGTAAAATTATCCTGTATCTGATTTTATTGTAGCCAGCCAGCACGACAAATTCAATAGCGATGCGGCTGTTCCCGACTTTTGTCAGCATAACTTCTGGAATTTTTCATATATATTCCATGAGAAGCGATGAAAAATGCCGGAAAACCGTGCGATCTTCCGGCATTTCATCTTCATTCCGGTTGGTTGTCAGAACTTCAGCAGCGATACCTTAAGGACACCGTCGATACTGCGGATCTCATCCAGCGTTTCATTGTCCATGTTCTGGTCGACGCTAACGAACGCAACGGCTTTTTCGCCCTTCTTGTTCCTGCTCCACTGCATCGCGGCTATGTTGACGCCGGCATTGCCGAGGATAGTGCCGATGCGGCCTATCATGCCGGGCTTGTCGATGTTCTGGATCGCCACGATATACGGGGTCGGCTCAAAGTCCAGCTTGTAGCCGAAGAAGTCGACTATCCTCATCTCTTCCTTCGCGAAGATCGTGCCTGATACGCTCAGTGTCCTGCGCTTGGTCGTGAACTTCACCGTGATGAGGTTCGTATATTTATCAAGCTGGGATCTCTTGCTCTCGACCATTTCAATACCCATGTTGTGCAGCATGAGTTCAGCGTTGACATAGTTGACTTTTTCCTTGATCACCGGATCGAGGAAGCCTTTGAGTACGGAGAGCGAGATCACCCTGGTCTCCTTGTCGGCAAGGTCGCCGCTGTATTCGATCTCTATCTTTTCCACCGTTTCCTTTTCAGACTGGTAGTATATCTTGCCCAGCATCTCAGCCAGCGATATATACGGCCTGAGGCCGTTCAGGTCCGCCTGTATCGGGGGCATGTTGACCGCCGCGACCATCTGCCCCTCGAGTGCTGCTGCCACAAGCTGCGAAACGGCTGTGCCTACATTGAAGTTGGCTTCCTGTGTGGATGCGCCCAGGTGCGGCGTGATGATCACGTTGTCCAGTTCGAGCAGTGGGTTCGTGTAAGTATGCTCTTCGGGCTTCTTGTCGTATCCCGGTTCAGGATCAAGCACGTCTATGGCTGCTCCTGCCACTTTGCCGGATTTCAGCACTTTGTACAGCGCTTTTTCATTTACGAGGCCGCCTCTTGCCGCGTTGACGACGCGTACACCGTCCTTGCAGATGCTGAGCTCCCTGTCGCCTATCATGCCATAGGTCTCGGCTGTCTTTGGAGTGTGCAGCGTGATCAGGTCGGACTGGACCAGGAGCTCATCCAGCGTTTCGCATTTTGTTACGCCGTTTTTCTTGAACTTCTCGTCGGTGATATACGGGTCGTATGCCACGACCTTCATGCCGACGCCTTTGAGCTTCCTTGCAACTATGGAGCCGATCCTGCCCAGGCCTATTATGCCCGCTGTCTTGTCCTGGAGTTCGTTGCCGATGAACAGGTTCCTCCTGAATTCGCCCCTCCTGGCTGCCGCGTTTGCCTGCGGGATGTTCCTGAACAGGCAGAAGGCGTGACCGACAGCCAGTTCGGCTGCCGCCATGATGTTGCTTTCAGGCGTGTTTACGACGATAATGCCCTTCTTGGTGCAGGCGCTTACATCTATGTTATCTATGCCGTTTCCGGCCCTGCCCACCACTTTCATGTTTTTGGCCTTTTCGAGCAGTTCAGCGTTTACCTTTGTCACGCTTCTGACGATGATCGCATCATAGTTTTCGATGATATCGTGCAGTTCCTCCGGCGAAATACCGTATCTGACATCCACCTCGTGACCTTTGTCCCTGAGGTATTGTATGCCTTCTTCCGCTATTCTTTCCGCTACGATTATTTTCATATAAAACCCTCCTTCCGGGACTCATGAGCTGTCCCTTTGCCTGGCAATACTTTCTTTTGCGTTTTACATTTATA
>JAAZKL010000273.1 GCA_012799845.1 Clostridiaceae bacterium | reverse complement strand
CTGAGGATACTATGACAGGTTCAAAAGCAGTATCCTCAGCCAATACGACCTCTGCGTTTCGTACACGGAGGACATGCTCACAGATGAACAGACCGCCGGGCTCCTTACATATGTGCTCAACGGCGGCGGCCTGCTGGCATTGCACTGTGGGATCGCGACAGAAGCGCGCTGTGAGACGGCCCATCTTCTGGGCGGCAGATTCAGGTCGCACCCGGACGAGAAAATACTGACCTACAGGCCTTCATCGACCGGCCACATCATACTCGACGGCATTGAGAGCTTTTCTATGATGGAAAAACCTTACCAGTTCGACCTGGATAACCTCGCGGAAACGACAATGCTGCTGGAATATGAGTCGGAAGGCAGGCAATGGCCGGCAGCATGGGCCCACAAATATGGCCTCGGCAGGGTCGTATACCTGTCGCCGGGGCACCGGCTGGCATCATTCAGGGTCCCCATATACAGGAACCTGATCAGCAGGAGCGCCCTGTGGGCAGCGGGACTGCTTTTACTAATCAAAGTCGACTTTGCTTCGATCTATCATCATTACAGAATAGTTAGTCCCTTCCGTCAGTTTTTCTATGTCAAGGTATATCCAAACATCATCCATGGTGCCTTGTATAATGGCTCTGTCCGATCTTATGCTTTGTTCCAGCGATTATGTTATTTCTTTATAAAATTCAACGACTTCGTCATAATGCTTTGTTGTAATAAACTGAGCTGTATATCTGATCCCATTGTAGCCTTCATCGCTTTCATTGCTCGCCCTCAGCGTACTTCCTCCAATGACAGGCAGCAGATCAGACCTGTATCCTTCCGGCAGTTCGGCTTTTTTCAGCTTCTTGTACATTAAAGTCACATTACACTTAACGCCATCCGAGTATTCCTCATATAACTCTCTCTCGACCCGGATACTTACTTCATCCTGATCGTTTACGGCCGCATCGGCATGATAGGAATCCTCCGTATTATTATAAACCTGTAATATCGTGAGGCCGGAAATTATATCTTTATAATACTTCGCCACCTCTTCGTACGGTTTGTAAGACCGGCACGATATTATGACACAGGAGATTCGGGTATGCTGTGATCTTCCCATGAGCGAGTCACTGCGCTGTCCTTATAGACCGGAACGACATCAGTCCGGTAACCCATGGACAGGCCGGCTTCCATCGCTTCTTTCGCACCGTCCTCAGTTGCCGGACCACCGGATTCATCCGGTCTGGCTGTCTCAGATGCATCTTCAGCCCGATCAGCCGTGCCAGTTGCCTCATCCCGTGAATCCTTAGTACCGGTCGTGCTTGTCCGACTGCCCCCGGCAGTCCCATCATCCTTCTCTTTGGCAGAACATGTGGCAAACGCCAGGGTCAACAGAAATATCAGCAGAACAGCAGTTAATCTTTTGATCATGCCTAACGACCCCATTCCATATTTCCCCTTCCCCGCACTGGTCATGTCCGGCACTCCATTTTCTCCGGTGCCCGGCACTTTCATCAGGTAATTATGCATCTTTCAATAACTGGCTGACGTGCCAGGCACCTTTTTTTAGCTTAAAAACTCATGAGAATCGAATACGAGCACCTGTCGTTCTCCCTGGATATACTTACAAATATCTCCACATTGTCCTTAATGCCTCTGAAGTTTCCTGCAAAATCGGATGATTCTTCCTCATACGAGCCGGCGCCGCTCATTACTTCTTTGCAGTATGCGACCACATCTTCAAAGTCCTTCTTTATATCGTATAAAAGGCTGAATTCCTTCTTCCCGTCCTCGTACTCGTAAAAACTGCCTTGCACCGGAATGCTGCCTTCCATGACAGGTACCAGGTCGGCCCTGTATTCTTTCGGAAGCTCTTTGTATTCATTACACATCAACATTATCACGGTTTTTGCATTTTCCGGAAGACCCTGAGAGTCGTAATAGCCCAATGTCTGGTCGATAACACTGACCTCATAATCTTTTTCAACGCCTGTTTCGGTTTTAAAAGTGTAATATCCCTCCCGGGCTGCTTCTTCAAACCCCTGCAGTCCGGACAAGACACCGTTGTAATACTCTGCCACTTTTTCATATGGCTCCACAGTACAAATGTTCACGATGTACCTGGCAAATAAGACACCCATGTTGTCTTTCATTGCTCCCAGTATCACGCTGTCCTTATAAATCGGCAGGATATCGGCCGGCTTCATTCGCCCCGCCTGGCACTTCACTTTTTGTACCTTTACTGTCGGTACCGGCTGCCCGGTCGCCCCCGGCAGTCCCGTCATCCTTCTTCTTGGCCGAGCACGCACTAAGTGACAGGGCCAGTATAGCTGCCAGGAGTACAGCGTTCAACCTGATGATGGTTTTCCTCCTCAATATCATTTCTCCATTTCTCCATTTCTCCTTTCATGAGTTTTCAATATTTATCTGAAGTAACTTAACCCTTATGGCATGAACACGATCACCGCGTGTCCTACCTTTCTGTCATTGTCAGGAACAGGAAATATGACCGCCTTGCTGTAACAGTCATGCTGAACGTCATGGTTCGCGGGAATGTCGGAAAACATGTCGAATGGCTGCCTTACATCATCCAGGAATATCGAATTTCCGGCAAACACCCGACTTATAGCCGAAGCAAGCTGCAAATCATCGATTTTGTACTGCAGTATCCGTATGTTGCCTCTTACTATTTCCACCGGGTCCATCCCGGTTGCTTCCGCAAAAACCTTGTTTACCATGACCAGCGTATAATCTGGCGAAAAAACGATTACAGGATAAGGAAAAAAATCGATCACCTGGGAATACAGCCCTTCATCTGCAATGATCTTTTGCAGTTTTTCTACCATACGCCCGCGGGATCCCGATCCCTCTTCAGGCAAATGCTGTGCCCCCTGCACCCCTTCCGGAGCCCGCGCATTCTTCCTTTCATGCATGGGCATGCTCCTTTCACCAAATCACCAACGCTGTTGACAATCTCTCCATGGACAGATCTCAACTGCGGTTTGTTTTCTGCAGCACAACTAATACAGGGTTATCAACCCGGCACATTCTCTTCTTACATTTTATTGTCAGGACCAATGAAAGAATAGTTCAGAAATGATCAAAATTAGTAAAAAAGTGTTATTATTTACCAGGGGATAAGTTTTACAGGTATATTTATTTATCGCCGTGCGCCATCCTGCGGTAGGCCGAGGGAGAAAAACCTGTCTTCTGCCTGAACAGGCGTGCGGAATTGCCGCTATAATCCATATTGCACAGGTCAAAAGCCTGTTTGATGGTAAGGTTGGGATCCAGCAGTTTTTCTCTTAATTTATATATTTTATAATTGATATAGTATTCATACGGAGTAGTACCGGTATGCTTTTTGAACAGTCTTGAGAAATGGGCTCTGCTCAGGCATGCGGCCTTTGCTGTCGCATCGGCGTCAAACGGCTCCAGCCAGTGGGTTTCCATGTATTCCTTAGCCTTTTCTATTTCTTCCTTGCCGCGGTAAACTCTGCGGTCGATCAGCAGCGCAACGACATATGCTGCATTTTTCTGTCCGTCGAAGATGGGAAAGAGCGTTATATCCTGATACGCAGCAATTATATCCAGGTCGCGTATGCTGTATCTCTCCATTATATCCTCAATGGGGACCCTGATGTCATATAAATAGACT
>JAAZKL010000272.1 GCA_012799845.1 Clostridiaceae bacterium | reverse complement strand
GCATCTTGTGCTGATAAGAGGCATAAAGCCATGGCAATACATGTTTTCGCTCACGATCGGCAACATGCTTGCAAGTTTTTCATGCATGCTTTCGCTCTATGCATCACTGTTCATATTCTGTGCCGCCTACGGCAAACTCGCGCTTATACTGCCTACATTCCTGTGTATTATCGTTATGAGCATAAATTCGATGTTCCTGAGCGCAGCGGTGAGTGTCATCAGCATCAAGGCTCCTGCATATATTGCAGGCATCGCCGGCATAATCACTTATGCAACCGGGATACTTCACGGCGTGCTGGACACCCTGGCGAATACGGCGCAGGGTGCCGGTGCGGCACTTGCCCGTATCATTCTGTTTCTTATACCGGATTTCTCCGCAGTACAGCAGCAGGCTTCGAATATGCTGACAGGCGCTCCCGTGGACCCGGAACCGATACTTGGATCACTGATGCTGCTGTACCTGGTCTTGTCACTTACATTTGTCCTTTTCAGGAAGGAGGTATGACATGAAGCAGGGAAAGATGGATGACGTGAGGCAAGAAAAGATGGACGATGTGAAGCAAGCAAAGATGGATGATGTGAGGCGAGAAAAGATGGATGGCACGAAGATATTCAAGTTGGCTTATGTGCTTATCGGTGTCCTGCTGGCGGCCGGCGTGCTGCTGACTTCCATGCGTGGTCTCCCCGGGGTGGATATTGAACTATACAAAAAGGCCTGTGCTCTGGAGGACGGGAGACTGGAGCAGATATGGCCCGGCCTGTCTGTAAGCCGATATCCTGTCGCAGTCCGGAGAGGCTACGCCGAATATGTCATTTTCAACGGAGACATCCGAAAAAGAAAGCCTGTCCTGCCTGTCATTGCATGTACGGCATATCCTGCAGATGACGGCGTATATATACTTATGCCGTCTAAATCCGTGATGGATTCGATCGGACAAATTGCGGAAGGCTTTTCGGCTGGATTTGAAGAAGCGCTTATCAGCCGGTTTTCGATAGACAGTAAAAAGATGACGGACAACCAATACATATCGGTGCTTTGCCATGAGGCGATGCACGCTCTCCAGCTAAGCCGCTGGGAGGAGACAATAGCCGCCCTGACCAGGGGAATTGGGGACTCTGATATAGAGGCAAGGATAGTGGAGGCGGAATCCGATCCGGCAGTGCAGAACATGTGCGAAAAACAGGCGGATATGCTGTACCGGCTTGTGGTTTCAGACGATGGCAGGCCGGATACCGAATCTGTCAGGGAGTACATCAGGATGAGGAAAGATACACAGGCTTTGCTTAGTTCAAAGACAGGCATAGATGAAGATGCGGTAAAGAGTTGCGCCGACCTGTATGAACTATTGGAAGGGACAGCCAGGTATGTCGAGGCGAGGACTGCGCTCGCACTTTCGGATGAGGACCTGTATGGACAATATTTGACATCTTTGAAGGAAACATCTTATGGAAGGGAGAAGTATTACAGGAGCGGTATGGGGATTTGCATGCTTCTGGACAGGCTTGACCCGGGCTGGAAGCGGGATCTGTCCGCCGGAAGCCTGCCGCCGGCTGAACTGCTCGAGAACATAGCAGGCTGAATCGCGAGAGAGTCTTTCTGGCTGAATCACTGGAGAGCCTTGCTGACCGAACTGCTGGAGAACTGCACTGGCTGAATTGCTGGATAGCCTTGCTGACCCAATTGCTGGAGAACCGCACTGGCTGAATTGCAGGAGAGTTTCACCGGCTGATTTGTCAGTGTATGCTGTGGAGGGTTACTGATAATGGAGGAGAGAAAATATACGATCCTGCTGGCTGACGATGAAAAGGAAATAGTGGACCTGCTGAGCCTCTACCTTGAAAATGCGGGATTCAACGTGATTGGGGTTTTCAACGGGAAAGAAGCTCTGGATGCGCTCTACAGGAAAGATTTAAAAATCGATGCGGCTGTGCTGGATATCATGATGCCGGCGATGGACGGGTATACGCTGGTCAGGAAGATACGTGAGACCAGCAGCATACCGATCCTGATACTCTCAGCCAGGAGCGACGACAGCGGTAAGATACTGGGGCTTGATTTGGGCGCCGACGATTACATAACAAAACCGTTCAATCCGTTGGAGATCACGGCGAGGGTCCAGGCACAGCTCCGCAGGTATTACAGGCTAAAGGCTCCGGCAGCAGAAGCCGGAGAGCGCATCACGGTGGGTGAACTGGTGCTTGACAAAGAAAGCTGCAGCTTG
The DNA here is from genome assembly GCA_012799845.1 of Clostridiaceae bacterium. GTDB lineage: Bacteria > Bacillota > Clostridia > Acetivibrionales > DTU013 > DTU013. The sequence goes on along the minus strand of JAAZKL010000272.1, from coordinate 1,342 downwards.
ACGAAAAACGGCCGGGATATACCTCTTACTGCCATCGAATTCGGGATACTGTGCCTGCTGATGGAAAACAGGGGCAAAGTATTCACCAAAAGCCGGATTTATGAGCATGTATGGGACGGAGACTTTTACGATAGCGATGACAACACGATAATGGTACATATAAGCAAGATTCGTGACAAGATAGAGGACGATCCGCGGAACCCCCGATACCTGAAGACTGTAAGGGGCCTCGGATATCGATTCGAGAAGGAGAAATAACCGTGAGGAAAGGAAACCTGCATGGTACGCTTCTTAAAAACTATGTGGTATTCGTCATCATCATGCTGGCTGCAGCCACCCTGTCACTAATGTTCCTCGTATCTACGCTGACCACGAAAATGTCGGGGGAGGAGGCCCCCATGTTGACGGCAGAGCAGGTAGTAAAGCAGGAATATGAAAAGATGGACATTACAGACATAGCCCTGGTGGACGGCTGGGTCGAGATAATTGATGAGGACAACAGGGTCATATTCGTAAAAGGTGACAAAAAGACGGCGGATCACATATACAGAAGCAAACAGTTATATGAAATGCTGAGCTATCAGGGCAATAGCGGCAAATGGTTCTGTACTGCCAGCAGTTTCACCACAGAAGATGGCCGTGATTATACATGTCTGGTACTTATCCCAAAGCAGAGCGTGGAATTGCAGCTCAATCTGATTAATACCCGGCTGCCTGCCGCAAGGAAGGTCGTTAATATATTTTTCTCATCTCTGCTTCTGTTTTTCACGCTTTTCCTGCTCAACATATTCCTTTACAGTAAATGGACAGCCGCAAAGATAAGCATGCCGCTGTCCAGGATAACTGACGCATTGAATGAACTCAGGGCTGGAAAACTTGATACCCGCATGGACTTCATGGCTGAAAACGAATTTTTGCAGATACGGGATGCATTCAATGAGATGGCGGAAAGGCTGGAATCCGTACAAACAGAGAAAATCAGGATGGAAAGAGCCAGGAACCGCATGTTCATAGATATATCGCATGATCTTAAGACCCCGGTAACTGTGATCAGCGGATACAGCAGGGCGCTGGCGGAAAACATGGTCAGGGACGAAGATAAAAGGAAAAGGTATATTGAAGCCATTTACAGCAAATCCATGTATGTCTCGAAACTGATAGATGATCTGTTTGAACTGGCAAAACTGGATTTCCGGGAAACAGGCCTGGAACTGAAAAACACCGATCTTGCGGAGTTTCTGAGAGATATGGCGGCTGAACACTATGAGCAGATGTCCCCGGAGGGTTATGCCGGATGGCGTTTCCAAGGATATTGGAAACAGCCCTGGTCATCTCTTTCCTG
>JAAZKL010000271.1 GCA_012799845.1 Clostridiaceae bacterium | reverse complement strand
TCAACTCTCGGACGAGCAATGATAAAATTTGGAGGTAAACTGATGAACAAAGCTGAATTGGTTGGCAGAATGGCGGAGAAGGGCAGTATAACGAAGGCTGATGCTGAAAAAGCCTTGAACGCGTTCATGGAAAGCATCGAAGAGGCCCTGGCGAATGGCGACAGGGTGCAGCTCGTTGGCTTCGGAACCTTTGAGGTAAGGGAGAGGCCCGCAAGAAAGGGCAGGAATCCCCAGACCAATGAGGAAATAACCATCGAGGCATCCAGGGCGCCTGTATTCAAGGCTGGCAAAGCGCTAAAAGATATGGTAAACGGATGATTTCAATATGGGGGAATGTGTTTTATGAGGATCGATAAATATCTCAAGGTTTCGAGGCTCATCAAAAGGCGCACGCTCGCCAATGAAGCCTGCGAGACCGGGCATGTGACCATAAACGGCAAGACTGCCAAGCCGGGGACCGAAGTGAAGATCGGCGACGTGATAGAGATCAGGTTTGGCAGCAATCTGACAAAGGTGAAGGTTTTGTCGACAGAGGAACACGTTACAAAAGAAGGCGCGAGGGAACTGTATACGATATTGTGATACGGATCCCGAGGCAGCCGGGGACTGTATTCCGGTTCGACTCACCAGTCCGGATCACAGGTCCGGACCGCTTGCCTGAATCATAGACTCCGGGCGAAACAGGACCGGTACGCTTTAAATCCCTGAAGGGCTGAAACATAGGCCCTGACGGGATTTTTTCGTGCTTCCCCGCTGGCATATATGTATTGTACATGCATATATATTAATGTGGCATTGCCCTGTTGCATAGCATTTGATCAAATGAGCGATCAGTTCCGGGGAGGGTCGATATGATCGAGGAAAAGAGGGTGCCTAAGCCAAGGGTCCAGAACATTATAATGGAAAACAGGCAAAAGCTGAGCGTTTCAGGCGTCATAGACGTGGAAAGCTTCAACGATGAATGTGTCGTCGCAGATACAGAACTTGGCATACTTGTGATCAAGGGAATCGACCTGCGCATAAACAAGCTGGATATCGACAGCTCGGAACTTGGCATCGAAGGCGATATCATCAGCCTTGAGTATTCTGATAAAGAAGGGGCGAGAAACAGGGGCGGAGGTTTCTTTGCCCGGATATTCAGATGATTCTTTCAATAAGCGGCCAGGTCATTGTTTTTCTGTGGACAACAGTTTGCGGGATGGTAATCGCATTTGTCTATGATATATTCAGGATCATCAGAAAGGCTGTCAAAACAGGCGGTCTAGTTATTTCCGTACAGGATTTGCTGTTTTGGCTCATAGCCTGTATCATAATGTTTGTAAGCATATATTACAGCAATGACGGCGAACTGAGGGGGTTTCTGTTCCTCGGGGCTTTCCTGGGCGTCGTTCTGTATGCCATGCTCTTCAGCAGGATCGTCATGGGGTCCTCCCTTTTCATAATCAACATAACAGTAAAGGCAGTCAGATTCCTGGCATTTATCCTGTTCTACCCCTTCAGGTTACTCGTTAAACTTCTTGCGGTACCTGTACGGAAGGCAGCCAAAGCGGCGGCGGATTCCCTGCGTAAGGTCCGGACCAGGAGGGATGAAGCATCGGGAAGAAGGGCGGAGGCTGATAAGGCGGCAGGAGGGCAACGGCGGAGATTTGCCGCAATAAGAAGGATTTTTGCAGGACGCATAGAATAATTATATTAATACGTATTTATGCAACAGAGGATAGGCATTAAAAAACAGGCTGGTCTTCAGGCCGGCAACAGGATAAGATCCCGGGGGGCAAACTCTTCCGGGTTAAGGAGTAATACCGATGAAAAAAGGAAAAGGTACATTAGGGATACTGATTCTGCTTTTTATATTTCTATATTTGTCATACATTGCTGTGAACCAGCAGAGGATCATTTTTAACAAAAACCTGGAACTGAGCAGGCTCGAGGAAAAAATCGCAGAAGAAAAAACGGTGAACGAGGAACTTAAAAAGGAAAGCGAAATAATCCAGGACGATGAATATATTGAAAAAATTGCCCGGGAAAAACTTGGGATGGTGAAGAAAAACGAGAGGATCTATGTTGATATAGGAAAGTGACCATACCTGTGTAAAAACTCTTCAAGTGCCCGTAGATACAGGCTTGACGAAAGAATTCGCATACTATATAATCGAATTGCTTTGAATGATCAGCAGCCGGTCATATTAAACGGCATTGACCGTTTTTTTAACTTTAAGGAGGATTTTTTTCTGTATGCTTGTTGAGGTT
>JAAZKL010000270.1 GCA_012799845.1 Clostridiaceae bacterium | reverse complement strand
TCCTCTCGGCAAGCCTTATATTGTAACGGACCTTGTGGTGGAAATCGGCCATGATCTGCTCTTCCGTCTTGCCCCTGAGATCCAGCCTGAAAACGAACCTGGGCTGGATGCCCTCATAGTTCTTAAGACCCCGGCTCACTTTGAATCCGAGCTTTTTTACAATTTCCTCGAACTGCGTATCCTCGGCCTCGATGTCAGGGTCCATTTTCAGGACGTAGCTGCGGTGCTTTTTCGCCAGCGCCTTGCACTTCTCCAGCAATTCCCTGAGCGTGTCTTCGTCATGAGGATCGCATGCCGGACCCCTCGGCGAATACATCATGGTATACGGCAGTACCGGTATCTTCCTGATGAGCAGGCTGATCAAGCCCTTAATATTCCCGTTCCCGTCCTCAACAGTCACGATCTCGTTCTTCCAGAAGGATTTCACTTCCGCCCACTGCGGGGACTGCATGAAATGTCCTTTCGGATGCGACTGGAGAAACTCCTCGTATTTCCTGGTATCAACACCTTTTTGGGTTTTAGTGCTGTTCTTTTCCTTACCTGTATCAGATTTATTATCCAATCGATTCACCTCTGTTTGATTCGCTTCTGCCATTTCTCCCATATTGGCCTTTTTCTTCCGTATGCCGCCGTATCTCCAGCCTGGTTCCGCTTCTTACCGGTTTCAATTCCTGTATAGCCCTGTTTTCTGCTGACCGCAGGTATCCGCGTGTCTCCGTCTGCCCGCTAACCGCTGATGCCTGTCAGACCGGGCATCTGTACACCTTCACTGCTCAAGATATTTCCTGAACTTCAGCCAATGGCTCAGATACGATTTGTACACAAACAGCATCCTTTTGATCCTGTTATCGCCCTTCATGAACAGGGGATTCGTGACCCTCTTCTCCCTGACCAGTTCCCGCATCCGCTTCCTGACGTTTTCATCCCTGGTGTACCTGAAAGCGACTCCCAGCGGGATGACAGTCCAGAGATTTCTTGCGTTTGCTATCTCAAACTGCAGGTCCCTTCCATATATATGATCTTCGACCACATATTTTGCCAGATTGTTCCCGGCCGCCGTAACGTAATAATTGCTGCGTCCCTGCCTGATATTCATCTCCAGTATTTTATACCTGCCGTCCCTCCGGTCGAACTTGATGTCGAACGTCGAAAACCCTGTATAGCCAATACTGTCAAGAAAATTCCTCAGTTTTTCCGAAAGCTCGGGATCATAGTCATTCATCAGCACAGCCGTATTCCCGATACCGTGCGGGGTATGCTCCTCAAGAACCGCATGGGCGAAAGACATCAGCTTGACCTTCCTGTCCCTGCCTGAATAGCAGATCATGACCCGCAGGTTCGAATCCTCCCCGGGCACGAAATCCTGTATGATGAGCCTGTCGTCATAACCCGCCCCGTATATCTGCTCAATGACTTCCTTCAGCTCAGCTTCGCTGTTCAGCCTGTACGCCTTCTTCTGCGTCGGGAATTCATGCTGCCAGTATTTAATGCCGTTGGACGGCTTCAGGAAAACAGGGAACCCGAACGGCAGCGTGAAACCGCTTCCCATGGACCTGTCGTAGATGAACGTGGCCGGATATTCTACGCCGCAGGAGTCGCACATCCTGTAAAACTCGGTCTTAGTCAGCAGCCTGGCCATAAGTTGCTCATCCACATATGGAGCAACGATGTTCTCAGGCAGCCTGGCCGAATTCCTGATTATCTGCTCCACGTAATTGTCGCCGCAGCCCATCAGGATGACCTTTTTTTCAGCGAATTCCGCTGCTGTTTTTCTTATGGTTTTTATGAAAATTTCCTCCGTGTCGAGCCCCGGAACATGACGGAAATCGATTATCCTGCTGTTGCAGCTCGGCCCCGTCGCGGCTTTCCCGATCACCACCGACCTGATCCCGTATGCCTCATAAAACGCTCTTGACATGCCGTATGTATTTATGTCGTTACCAAGTAAAACAGGTATGAACTCCCTATCCTGAATCTCCAAGGTATATGTGCCCCTTTGTCCGCTGTATTTCCTGCTGGTTTTGCCGCTCGCTGCATTTCCTGCCGTTTTGCCGCCGCAGCATCCGCCGTCTGTTTTTGTGCATACCACGTCCATTTTAGTATATCGGCTCCCAAAGTGCAAGATAAAGTGTTAGTGCCGCCTTCTCCGTCCTACCGCCCGACATTCCGGTCGTCTCCCTTAAGTCTTGCCAAAAAAATCCTCTTGCATTACTATAAATCTATAACCATATCGTTACGGAGGGTTATTGGATATGCTCAAACCTTTCAGGCTTCCGGAAGGCTTCCTGCTGGGCAGCGCCACGGCGGCGACCCAGATAGAAGGCGGCGACCGCAACAACATCGACTCTTGCAGTTGGTTCTTCAAGCAAG
>JAAZKL010000269.1 GCA_012799845.1 Clostridiaceae bacterium | reverse complement strand
CTTTTTGAAACATATCTTGGCTTTTTCCACACCGGTTTCTACCGTAACCTCGTCATCCTTTATATTGACGACTTTTCCGGAAATGCCGCCTATGGTCACCACCTGGTGGCCAACCTGCATCGAATCGAGCATTTCCTTTGCCTTCTTATCCCTTCTCTTCTGAGGCAGGAAAACAAGCAAATACATCATCAGTACAAAAAACGCCAACCACGCCAGTGTGGGGAGCCACATGCCAACACCTTGACCGTCCATATACTACCTCCTTGGCTTCGTATTTATTACAGGCCGTGAAATCGGCCAGAATAATCATTTCTTTTGGTCATATCCATATGAACTGAAGAATCCGTTCCTGAAATCACCAAGTCTATCCTCTATTATAGCCTGTCTTACACTCTGCATCAAGTCCAAAAGGAATTTAAGGTTGTGCCATGTCGCCAGCCTTAACCCAAGGACTTCCTGTGCTTTGAACAGGTGCCTTATGTACGCCCTCGTGAAATTTTTGCATGCATAGCAGCCACATTTTGGATCCATCGGCGAAAAGTCTTTTGCATACTTTGCGTCGCGCACTATGATCCTGCCCTCTGAAGTCATTACAGTCCCGTTCCTCCCGATCCTTGTCGGCAGAACGCAGTCGAACATGTCTATTCCGCGTATGGCGCCTTCTATAAGATAATCCGGGCTTCCGACTCCCATCAGATACCTTGGCCTGTCTTCCGGAAGCAGGGGGACCGTGCATTCCAGTATCCTGTACATATCTTCCGCCGGCTCACCGACGCTCAGACCGCCGATGGCATATCCGGGAAAGTCCAGCCTGATCAGTTCTTTAGCGCTTTGCACCCTCAGATCCTCATACACGCCGCCCTGGACGATGCCGAAAAGAGCCTGGCTCCCGGTATTCTTATGCGCCGCCCTGCACCTTTCAGCCCATCTTGTGGTCCTCTCCAGCGACTTTTTTGCGTAATCCCGGTCAGCAGGATACGGGATGCATTCATCGAATGCCATGATGATGTCGGAGCCCAGATCGTTCTGTATCTTTACCGCCAGTTCGGGTGTGAACATATGCTTCGAACCGTCGATATGGGACCTGAAAGTCACGCCTTCCTCTTTGATGTCCCTGAGACCGCTAAGGCTGAACACCTGGAATCCCCCGCTGTCGGTCAGTATAGGCCTGTCCCAGTTCATGAACCTGTGGAGGCCTCCCGCCTCCCGTATCAGTTCATTGCCCGGCCTCATATATAGATGGTACGTATTGCTCAGTATTATCCCTGCACCTATCTCCTTAAGTTCATCCGGCGACATACCCTTGACGGAAGCCTGCGTTCCGACCGGCATGAATGCCGGGGTCTCGAAGGACCCGTGGGGAGTATGGATGATACCGAGCCTTGCGCCGGTCTGTCTGCACTTTTTTATCAGTTCATATTTGATCGCACTCATCGTCTCGCCCCTGTAAACCTGAAATAATGATAACTCGGCACTACCTTATAAACATGGCGTCGCCAAAGCTGAAAAACCTGTACCTCTGCTCAACAGCCACACTGTAAGCGTGCAGTATGTTTTCCCTTCCCGTGAAGGCGCTGACCAGCATAAGAAGTGTTGATTCAGGCAGGTGGAAATTGGTGATAAGCGCATCCACTGCTTTGAACCTGTACCCGGGGTAGATGAAAATGCCGGTCGAACCTGACGATGGACTCACAGTTCCGTCGTCACCGCTTACAGTTTCAAGGACACGGCAGCTCGTTGTCCCAACGGCGATGACCCTGCCGCCTTCCGCTCTCGCTTTGTTTATGGTATCTGCAGCTTCCCTTCCCAGGTTGTAGATCTCGGAGTGCATGACGTGGTCCTCGATGTTCTCGGTCTTGACCGGTCTGAATGTGCCGAGGCCGACGTGCAGCGTCAAATATGCAATATGTACGCCGCTGCCGGCCAGGTCGCCCAGCAGTTCCCTGGTGAAATGGAGCCCTGCCGTCGGAGCCGCCGCCGATCCGGTATATTTTGAGTAGACCGTCTGATACCTTTCAGTATCATCAAGCTTTTTGGTTATGTAAGGAGGCAGAGGCATTATCCCCACCCTGTCGAGAACCTGCTGAAACATCCCTTCGTATTCGAAACGGACGATCCTGTTGCCGCCCGCCGTCACATCCAGTATCTCAGCTCTCAGCGCTCCATCACCGAAAATGAACCTTGCACCCGGCTTTGCCCTTTTCCCCGGTTTGAGGATGACCTCCCAGGTATCGCCTGAAATAATCTTCATCAAAACGAATTCTATGCCGCCCCCCGTATCCTCCCTGGCGCCGAGGAGCCTTGCAGGCATGACTCTTGTGTCATTGAGTACCAGGCAGTCGCCAGCTTTCAGGTAATCTTTTATTTCCCTGAAGATCCTGTGCTCTATGTTTCCTGTTTTTCTGTCAAGCACCATGAGCCTGGAACTGCTTCTCTCGGCAGCAGGCTCCTGGGCTATGAGTTCCTGCGGCAATTCATAAAAAAAGTCGCTGGTTTTCATATTTCTCCCGTTGCTTTGTATCATTCGCCTGTATAGTTATCTTTTACAAATAAGCTGCAAATATCCATAAAAACATCGCCATCGGAAAAAGCTGCTCAAACAATAAGCTGCAGAAATTGCAGCCTATTTTACCGTAATCATTTAATATCGTACGTGGAAATCATACTATAATATTGCTGATTTTACAATATACAGCCTGAAACTACTCGACTTTCGTTCCCTTGAAATAATGCATGATTATCTCTTCATACGTCATTCCGGCCTTCGCCATGCCTATGGCACCTTCCTGGCTCATCCCCACGGCATGTCCCCAGCCCTTTCCCGTGAATGTATATGTTTCGGGAACGACCGCTGCCTTATTCACAGCGCCGTCCTTCCCTATTATCGTTACTTTGTTTTTGACGCCGGAAACTGTTTTGACACCTGAAGCAGTGGCAACCTTTTTTCCTCCGAGCTGCGTCTTGATGGGCGCCGTCGCAACAGGAGCCACAACAGCAGGCAATGCCGGCTCTTCCCCGGCCTGCTTCTTCTCATCGGCCTCATCTTCTTCGCCGGACTGCCGCGATCCGTTTCCGGATCCTGCAGTATCGGGATCCCCGCTGCCCTGTTCGGCCTGTACTTCCTCATCAGACTGGCTTTCCTGCTGCCCGGCTGACCCGTTGCCTGCATCCTGTTCTGAAGAAGATCCCTCTGCCGATTCGTTTTCTGCTCCCTTATCCGATGTGCTTGGTCCTTCGTTCTCCCTTTTTGTTTCACTGCCGCCGGTATCTGCACTGTTTCCCCCGGCACCTGCGCTGTTTGTTTCCGGTAAAGCCGGGATTTCCTTAAAACCGGCGATAAATATATCAGCATCCGTTGTTATAGTATAGAGCTGGCTGTCAAGCCCGAACAGAGTCCGGCATCTTTCATTCGAGAAGTACAGGGGTTCTCCCCTGCTGGAGCCCGTGACAGCAAGCTGGGTCACTCTTCCGGTGGGAGCCGTCCTTGTGATCGTCACTCCCAGGATATTGCCCAGTTCAGGCAGTTTTGACCTGATATCCGAAGCCCGCAGCGTTTTTGTCCATGTGTATATTTTTTCATAATCGTCTTTCACGCTGACAAGATACGGGAATGACGAACCCCAGACGTTCCGGATGTCCTCGGTGCTGCCTCCTCCGGAAGCGAAGTAGTACACGTGCTCCACCGGTTTCCCGTCATATGTTATCATCCTGTCGCAAACTTCATCTATCAGTTTATTGCACTCCGGCACTTCAACGCTTAAACCCTTGTAGACCTGGCAATGGGTGGTCGCACACAGATCGAACCCGGAACTCCCATGCTTGCCCCTGTTGTTGAGGGCATACATCCTGGAAACGACGGCCTGGGCTTTCAATGCTTCCGCCGGCGATCTCCCCCCTATTTCGGGAGGCACATTCCCGTACAGGTATTCCCTGACCGTTACCACATTTATGACCGTCATGTCGCTGTCAGGCAGTCTCCTTACCTCGACGGCGCCTCTGTACGGCTTGCCCTTGATGTTCACTGCGGCAGGATCGGCCCCGGGAACAGGCCTGACCTGGAACAGGGCGCTTTTGCTGCCGAAAATGCACATGGTCTGATGCTGACCGTCGGCAACGACTATCCGGTCGGAAGACGGCTTGATTATCTCGCAACCTGCTTCTCCCAGCTGATTCTTTATATCGAGCATCAACCGGTTCGCTTCTTCTTCGTCCATACAGGATCCTGCCCATACCTGCCAGGCGTCGTTATATGCTATATACGCGTCTATCCCGAGTTGGCGGAATACAGATACATTGTTCAATGCAGATCCCGCATCGGGGTGATCGCTTCCGATCTTGATGTGGAACGGCCCGAATCTCCTGCCTCCGTTCCCTGATCCGGATGCTTTTGTTTCCTTGAGTCCGCCGCCGCTTTCCTGGTAGTATGCGTCTTTACGGACATATAGAGGTGAGGGGCTGTTGTGGGTAAAAATCTCCGTAAATACGCCTTCGCTGTTCTCAAAACCTGCAGTCACGCCGGACTGGGCCGATACATCGAATACAGACTGTGCTGTATTGACAGAGCTTCCTTTATAATAAAGCCCCACCTTGATGATTTCGCTGCCGGCAGCGGTCGACCGGCCGGTTTCCGCATTCGCGCAGAATACCGCAGTAAGCAGTACAGTTGAAACGATTATTGCCGCAGCTTTTTTAAAAGACCTTTTAATCATATGATCTCCTCTTCATTGGTAAAACGCCTCATATTACGTTGAAACGCTCAAATACACGTTATCTGTAATTTTTTATTCGACATGAAAAGCTGTTCTTCCTTCTGTTTCGACCCTATGACTGATTTTTTCACATAATTTTAATATTTCTGTAACAAAAGCAGTATAAGTTGCGGTGTAAAACATTTGACATTGCGCCGGACGGATGTTATTATTATTAAAAGCTTTTTAAGTCAATCGAATACTGAACGATAGAGGCGCGCTTCTGATCAGTAACTCCGTATTAGGCTGCAGGAACCGATGATGCTGAGTGAAAGGCTGAAGCGCCGAAGGATACGCTCCCCTGCCGGATCGCATCCTGGGTGCAGCGGCGAACAGCCCTGCAACTGTCATCAGGCATTGATGGAGCGCTATCAGTTCTGAAAAGTCTGACTGAAGTTACAGACAATCTGGAACTGTTGGCACATCGCCAGCAGTTTTATTTTTAAGGAGGTATAGATTATGGGTTCAAAACTCAGAGTCGGAGTAATTGGCGGGACCGGTATGGTAGGACAGAGATTCATTACTCTTCTGGAGAACCATCCATGGTTCGAGGTCACGGCAATCGGCGCCAGCGAAAGATCTGCAGGCCTCCCTTACGAAAAAGCTGTCGAAGGCCGCTGGAAACTCGATATGCTGATCCCTGAGGGCATTAAGAAAATCAATGTGATAAATGCTTCCGACATCAGCAGGATCGCCGGCGAAGTGGACTTTGTCTTCTGTGCCGTAGATATGAAAAAGGAAGAAATCAGGGAGCTGGAAGAAAAATACGCGCGTGCTGAAATACCTGTGATATCGAACAACTCCGCACACAGATCCACTGAAGATGTGCCGATGATAATACCCGAAGTCAACCCGCAGCACACAGCAATAATCGAAAAGCAGAGAAAGCGCCTTGGCACCAGGAAGGGCTTCATCGCGGTTAAGTCCAACTGCTCTCTCCAGAGTTACGTGCCGCCTGTGCATGCACTCATGCAGTTCGGCCCTGAGAAAATACTCGCTTCGACCTACCAGGCCATATCAGGAGCCGGCAAGGTATTCAGCGAATGGCCGGAAATAACCGACAATGTCATACCTTACATCGGCGGCGAAGAAGAAAAAAGCGAAAAGGAACCGCTCAAGATCTGGGGAACCATCGAAGGCGACGTGATCAAACCGGCTCCAGGTCCGGCTGTTTCTGCCCAGTGCTACAGGGTGCCTGTTTCGGACGGCCACCTGGCGGCAGTATATATTTCATTCAGCAAGAAGCCTTCGAAAGATGAGATACTTGCATGCTGGAAGGAGTTCAAAGGCAAGCCGCAGGAATTGAAGCTCCCGAGCGCGCCGGCACAGTTCCTCACCTACTTCGGGGAGCCCGACAGGCCGCAGTCCAGGCTCGACAGGGACCTGGAAAACGGGATGGGCATTGCCGTTGGAAGGCTGCGTGAAGACAACCTGTTCGACTACAAGTTCACCTGCCTGTCTCACAACACTATCAGAGGCGCTGCCGGCGGCGGCATACTGATGGCTGAACTGCTCAAGGCCGAGGGTTGGCTGTAAATCCCTTACAACTATCTTACAGGAGGTCTGAAAACATGAAAAAGTGCATTTTCACCGGATCCGGCGTTGCAATCGTCACGCCCTTCACAGATGACGGAATCGATTTTGAAAAACTCGGCGAACTGATCGAGTTCCAGATAAGAGAAAAAACCGATGCGATAATCATATGCGGGACCACCGGCGAGGCTTCGACCATGTCGGATGACGAACACGTCGAAGCTATCGCGTATGCAGTCAGGAAATCTAACGGCAGGGTGCCCGTCATAGCAGGTACCGGCAGTAATG
>JAAZKL010000268.1 GCA_012799845.1 Clostridiaceae bacterium | reverse complement strand
TGTCCATCTGTGAAAGTTCAAACAGTTCGGTAAGCAATTTGTTGGCTCTTTTACTGTCATTAAGGATCACCTCAAGGTGTTCGCCCAGTTCCTGCCGAGTCATGCCTTCCTTCTGCATGAGCAGCTCCGCGTAGCCCTGTATGCCGGACATAGGATTCTTAAGGTCATGGGAGATGTCGAGGATCAACCGCCGCCTGTCCTCCTCCGACTTTTTGCGCAGGGAGATCTCGTGCTCTATACGGGCTGCCATATCATTGAAGGTGCTCTGGAGCTCAGCGAACTCATTCTTCAGGCGCAGATCCACCCGCGCCGAATAATCGCCCTCGCGCAAAAGCCTCGTTCCGTCACATAGCTTTTTCAGGGGCACTGTTATTCTCGCCGCCGTGATCCTCGAATAGATGAAAGCGGAAAGCGCAAGTATCATGAGATAAATCAGCGCCACGAAGGCGATGACCACAACCGACCGCGTGAAATCACCTGCAGCGGCCTTATTATTATGTATTAGTGAAAAATCCAGACGAATGGATGTCGGGAAGGTAACGATAAGCCAGAATCCGCCTTCCGGATGATAGAGAATATCATAATGATAAGGCTTGCTTTTGCTTTCTGTCAAAAATACCGTAAATTCTTCAGGAGTAAGCTGCTCTTTGCCGATGGTGTCAAGACCGCTCGAATAGACCACACGGTACTCCTTATCCACGACCTGTACCCCGCCGCCGTTTTGCACTACGGCCGACGAGTCGATCTGCCTGTAATCATCTTGTATGATCGCGCTCGCGGGATACCGGTTTTTCGCAAGCGAACCGGAAATCAGCCCGCTGGCCAGGGACAGGAGCACAAATGCGAGCACCGTATCCAGTATCGCCAGTAAAAATATGACCAGGAAATTCCTGAGAAATTGATTGGACAGTTTACTTTTCATGACTGTTCTCCGGTATAATGGAGCTTGTATCCGATACCGCGGATGGTTTTCAGGTACTTCGGCTTTTGAGGGTCGTCCTCGATCCGGTTCCTGATCCGGCTTATATGCACCATCACGGTGTTGTCGTCAAAGTAGTATTCTTCGTCCCATACTGCGTTATAAAGCTGCCGTTTTGTAAAAACCTTCTCCGGGTTTTCGATAAAGTGCAGGAGCAGCTTATACTCTTTCGCACCAAGCTCGATCGGCTCCCCGTCCTTGTAAACGCAGCATTTCTCTTTGTCTGCGCACAGATTTCCGTATGTGATTTTTTCTTCGGGTTTTTTCATCATCGAGAGATATTCATGATTCCGTCTCAACTGCGCGCTTACACGGGCCACCAGCTCGTTGATGGAAAAGGGTTTTGCCAGATAATCGTCCGCGCCCAGGCCGAGTCCCAGCACCTTGTCCATGTCGTCCGTTCTCGCGGTAAGGAAGATGACAGGGATAGTGCTGCGTTCCCGTATTTTGCGCAGCAGGTTGAACCCGTCCATCACCGGCATCATCACGTCAAGGATCGCCAGGTGGACTTCACGTGTCGTAAGTATATCCCATGCTTCCCTGCCTTTTTGCGCCGCCAGGACAGTGTATCCGTTTTCCTCAAGACTGATTTTGACCAGGTTTCGGATATCGTTCTCGTCATCTGCGATCAATATGACCATATGGCTTTTATCGACCTCCGCCTGTAATGCTCTGCCCAGTATCATGTTCGGATTTTCACCGGCCGGCCGGCAGTGCACAAAAAACCGGAGATGTTACGGCTGAATCCTTCAGCGCGTAAACATTGCCTCCAATATAATAGTACCGGATATATCAGTCATCATGCAACTGATTTTTGTCCATAACTATCATTTCAAGCACAGTGTTCTGCTCATTTCATGTGCATTATTCTGATCATTACGTTGGCGCAAAGCGTTCCGTCGCTTCTTTTTCTTCATTGATCGCTTCCGGCTTCAGGAAGGCTGCTTATGTATATGCCTATTTGTTACCTATTTGTAAAAATTTATTGTCCATGTGTAAAAAATGATAACAAACATCAAATTTTATTTTTATTTACATGTTACAATATTCACGGAAGGTGAGAACATCATGGATTACAACGCAAGGATCCAGGCAACTATTGATTATATAGAAGAGAATATCGACAACCCGATCGATTTGTCGGACCTGAGCAAAAAGGCTTTCTGCTCCGTGCCTCACTTTTACAGGATATTCAGCAGTGTCGTCGGAATGTCGGTCATGGATTATATACGGAAGAGGCGGCTCAGTATCGCGGCGCATGAACTGGTATCCACTTCAAAAAGGATCATCGATATTGCTTTCGATTATTAGTTTAAGTCGCATGAGGTATTCACACGGGCATTCCTGAAAGAGTTCGGCATCACTCCCGGAGCATACAGGAAAAACCGTGGTGAAGGCATTGCTTTGTACGAAAAATTCAATGTGTCGGAAGGTGTGAAAAAAATGGCTGCAGGTAAACTGGACGTTAGGATAGTAAAACTCGTGCCTGTAAAAGTCGCATATTACAGGGGATACGGCGTGAATCCCGAGAGGGAGGCATGGATACCGATCACCGAATGGCTGCTTGCGGATGCAAAAGAGCCTTATTTCAAGCAGTTTGGTACTTACCCGGACGCAAAGGAACTGCTAAAGTATGCTGAAATCAATAACTTATACAAACCACCGAAAAACAGGAGATACTTCGGTTTCGACAACCCGCTGAGAACAGAAGACAATCCCGAGTACGGGTATGAAGTCTGGGTCACTGTAAACGAGGGCGAAAAAGAAGATGACAAAGTAAAATTCAAGGATTTTAAAGGTGGACTGTATGCGGTGACACGCGCAAAGAAAAGCACAAAAAGCCTGATAGAGACCTGGCAGAAGTTGTTCAAATGGCTCGAAACGAGCGGTTATAAACACGGCAGCCATCAATGGCTCTAAGAATATATCACGGTTGAGGGACAGAAAGGTTTCGCAGCGTTTGACCTATATATGCCGATTTCTGAATAATTATTGCGTTCTTCGTGGTTGAGGTTTTCGGGTTGTTTTTCAGAAACCGTCATTCGATATTTTTCAGCAATACTGCAAGGTTCCGTGGCAATACCTTCAGAAACGCCGGATAAAAGCAGGCCTCCTTTATCTTCGAAGCAAGTGGATCGGAATATTGACTGGCTGATTCAGCCGGAGCCATCTATAACAGGGGGTTGATGTTTGTCAAGGGGACGGTTCCGGTGATAATCCTGTCACTGGAAACGTCCGAGACTGCTGAGAAAGTTGTGAAGGTATTCTGTGTGATAAAAATCAACTTTTGGGATAAAAAAGGCAGCGAAGTGCGTTTTTTAACGCGATATGGTTTACGTAAAACATGAAATATGTGGTCACGCGTCCGTTTGCTTGGTATATTTTTTCATTAGCAATCCCAAAAGTTGAAAAATGCCACAAAAAACATGAAAAAGCTGATAACATTGGCACCCCTGGCAACCTCAGATGAACTTTCGGCGATCCGGTCAAATAGTATGGAACATCTTTTTCAGTTCGCTTTTGATATTGCCGCGCATAGTTTTCATGCAGGCTGCAAGGACGGCAAAGGACAGAACGCATGTTACAGGGATCTGCCAACTGATGGCTTCCTTCGAAATGATCATCAGCACTGCCGATATGATCAGCGAAAGCACTGACAGCAGTATCACAGGAAGCAGGTTGCGCCTTTGACGCTCGAAATCCGTATACAGCAGCAGACAGACTGCGATCAGCGAGCCGAAACAAATTATCGAAACAACGTTTGACACCCATCCGGATGTAATAAAGACATCGATCAGTACCAGCATGACACAGCTTTGCACGATCGCCTTGGTAAACTGGCTGATACGGTTATATTCGATCATATCCGGTGAAACGAACATCGTCCAGATCATAAAGAGCGCCCAGATCACGATGACACTCCATGCCTTCCCGCCTGCCCAGATGTTTATCGCTGCACACATAATCGCAGTAAGCAGAAATAAGTCCTTAGTTATATCGATGACTATACTTCGGTGGCTTTTTCTCTTCTGTGGTTTCGGGTAAGTAATATTAATCTGCAATGAGTTCACTCCCTTCAACGACCGGAGTCAGGCCGTCCCGGCAGAGAAGTTCATACAGCGCTTCTTCGAATGATGGATCCGCCGTATTCTTGGA
>JAAZKL010000267.1 GCA_012799845.1 Clostridiaceae bacterium | reverse complement strand
CAAATTTTCCCGAAAACCATTTATCCTTTTGTGTAAGAACTTTGTACTCATACCTTGTCATAATAGTACCTCACGTTTCCAGATATTTTGTGTACATTTTATCATTTGCCTGAAAACTGGTCAATCACTTGACAACTGCCCCTGCAGCTCATCAGGAAACAGGCGCTGCATATCTATTATAGAAAAGATGATCAAGTCTGTAGAATTTTATAAACGTCAATCAATATGATGAACTTAGCCGTGCACTTTGGCAAACAGGCTGTAAACAGGCATTTTAGCATTACCAAGGATAATATTGTTACATTTATATTACGTTTTAAAATCACCTCGGAATATTTTTCCCTGGCAGCGAATGTATATTACAAATCGAATGGAGGGAGAAACGATATGAAGAACAGGTTGAAAAAATTGATTTCAGTTTTTTTGTGTCTGGTATTGCTGCTTTCAGTTACATCCTCGGCTTTTGCCAAGGCCAAGGCGCCTCAGGGACCTCAGGGACCTAAAAGCTTCAAGGATGTACAACCGGGACACTGGGCATATGATGCGATCGTGTGGATGCTTGACAGAAACATCATCGACGGCGTCGGAGGCAACCGCTTTGAACCCAACGCTACAGTGACGAGATCCCAGTTTGCCAAGATGATGGTCAATACACTCGGATTGAAGTTATACCAGCCGGAAACACCTTCGTTTCTGGATGTAGACAGGAAATCATGGGCATATCCGTATGTTGAGAGCGCCAAAGCATACCTCACAGGTTTCAAAACCGCCAGCGGGCATTATTTCAAGCCTAATTTGGCGGCAGTGAGAGAGGATATGGCTGTCGCGCTTGTCAATGCGATGGGATATCAGAATGAGACGGTCGATGAAAGCATACTTGACCGATTCGAAGATAAGAACCAGATCTCGCCGAATCTCAGGAGGCATGTCGCATTGTCCGTCAAATACGGTCTCATAGAGGGGACCAGGGTAAACGGCAGGCTTTTGTTCGATCCCCAGGGCAACCTGACTCGTGCACAGGCGGCTGTGCTTCTTCGCAGGGCATTTGAGAAGAATGAAGAGAAAGTGACTTATGATGAAGAAAAGGTCACCTATGATGAAAACACCGGCTATGTATATGAAAGGCCGATAATAGAGCTCAGGAAGGAAAACAACACTCTTGTGCTCAGATGGAACAAGATTACCCTTGATAAATTCCGTGAATACAGGGTCGTGATCTCCAAAAGCGATAATACTCCCCAATACCCTGAAAACGGCTATCTCTACCGCATTACAGACAGGAACAGGACATACGCCATCATCGACAACTCTGAAAAATATAATGGCGGTGATTTCGGGAATTACCTTACCAGGGGACAGACCTATAATATCAGTGTAACGGCAGTGTACACCGACAGGAATGTGCCCGGGAACACGATCAGCTTCACTTATGACGGACCCGAAGATCCTGAACTGTATGTGGCGCCTGTTGTAAGCTCTTCCGTGGAGAACGGCAGGCTGGTGCTGAGATGGAACAAGATCAGTTCCTCTGAACTGGTCGGATATATAGTATCGGCTTCAAAGAACGACAGCACTGTGACGTATCCGGAGAATGGGTACCTGTATTCGATCACTGATACCAGCAGGAATTACGCGGTCATAGACAACTCCACCGCATATACGAACGGCGATTTCAACGGGTATTTCATCAACGGCGAGCGATACTACTTCAGCGTAACAGCAGTCTACAGGGACAGGACAGTTGCGGGCAACACCATCAGGTGCACGTATGCCGGAGAAGACAGCACGGTGCTGTTCCCTGCGCCGGAGGTAAGCGCAGTATATGAAGACGGCAAGCTGCTGGTGAAATGGAACAAGCTGAACTCCCCGCTTCTGAAAGAATATCGTGTCGTGATCTCGAAGAATAATGAAAAGCCCGCATATCCTGCAAACGGATACTATGACAGAGCGTATGACATAAACACCACTTCGGCTGCCATTGATGCTTCCGCACAGTACCACAACGGCGATTTCAGAAAGCTCGCCTACGGAACGGAGTATTATATAAGCGTTACGGCAGTATATGAAAACAGGACGGTCGCCGGGAATGCGGTCAAAGTCCTTTACCTGGTGAAAGAGGACTGACAGGTAAAAGAACAGGAGGGGTAAAGAAGATAATACCAACAGGCAGAACAACGATCCGGCAGAATGATGATCCGACAGAATGATGATTCGGCAGTATAACTTACAGGCAGCAGAATGTACAGAAAAACAGGGAACGCGAAAGCGTTCCTTGTTGCTGTTTTACTTGACACTTTCCGAATTACAAATACAATGATAGTATGCTGGAAATTACAGTACGCTGTAAACTGAGGCGAATCTGTTAGGATCGGTGGGATAAATTAACGATGGGCGGAGTGTTTGGTGTTGTATCAAAAAATGACTGCGTGATGGACCTTTATTTCGGGACTGATTACCATTCGCATCTTGGAACTAGCAGGGGCGGGATGGCGGTGATCTCGCGACATGGATTTTCTGGGTATATACACAATATCGAGAATATCCAGTTCAGAGCGAAATTCGAGAGCGACCTTGCTGAAATGTCCGGGAATATGGGGATCGGGTGCATCAGTGATACGGAGGCGCAGCCGCTTACTGTGTGTTCCCACCACGGGCATTATGCGCTGACGACCGTCGGGCGCATAAACAATATCGACGAACTGGTCAAAAAGGCTTTAGAGCGCAACTACATACATTTTCTCGAGATGAGCAGGGGAGAGATAAATCCCACGGAACTTGCCGCTGCCCTTATCGACCGGGAGGAAACCATCAAAGACGGGATCCTTGGAGCGCAGGAAGAAATAGATGGCTCGTGCACGATGCTCGTCCTCAACCATGAAGGCATTTATGCCGCAAGAGACCGCCTGGGCAGGACTCCGCTGCTGGTGGGGAAAAAGGAAGAATCATACTGCGTGTCGCTTGAATCCAGCGCGCTGCCGAACCTCGGGTACAGCCTGGAATATGAACTGGGACCGGGTGAGATGGTTTTGATAACGCCTGAGGGGATCGTGCCTGTATCGCCGCCGAGACAGGAAATGAAGATATGTGCTTTCCTGTGGGTCTATTATGGATACCCTGCGTCTACCTATGAAGGCAGGAACGTGGAGATGATGAGGTACAGATGCGGCCAGGCCCTTGCCAGGGGCGACATCAGGAATGTGGACGCTGTCGCCGGAGTCCCTGATTCCGGCATAGCTCATGCGCTGGGTTATTCCAATGAATCAGGCATACCGTATTCCAGGCCTCTTGTGAAGTATACCCCGACATGGTCCAGGAGCTTCATACCCCAGGAACAGAGTGTACGGAGCCTGGTCGCCAAAATGAAGCTCATCCCCATACAGGAACTGATCAGGAACAAGAGACTGCTTATCTGCGACGACTCCATAGTCCGCGGTACGCAGCTTGGGCAAACTGTAACGCTGCTGCATTATTTCGACGCCAGGGAAGTGCATGTCAGACCGGCATGTCCGCCGTTGATGTATGGATGCAGATACCTCAACTTCTCCAGATCCCGTTCGGAAATGGACCTGATCACACGCCGCACCATAATGGAGATCGAAGGCCGTGAGCCTTCCAGCATCGATGAATACTGCGATCCTGAAAATGACAAATACCACTGTATGATCGAGTGCATCAGAAAAAAGCTCAGTTTTACAAGCCTCAAATTCCAGAAACTTGATGATATGATCGAAGCCATAGGCCTTCCGGCGTGCAAGGTCTGCACATATTGCTGGAACGGCAGGGGATGACCGGATCAGTCCACGTCGGATACGACCTTGGCCGGAGGGGATTCCAGCCTTTCGGGGTGCTCGATCAGTGTTTTGTACATCTTGAATGCAGAAGCAAAATAATGGCCGTCAACGATCCTTTCGTCGGTCACTACCCTCATCGTCATAGTTCTTTTATTGACTATGTTGTCGTTCGAATCTATGACTTTTTCGGTCCTTTTCGTGCCGAATGCGACGAATATCGAAGTCGTTCCGAAATCATACAAGTGATGATATACAGGAGATATTCCCAGTGATCCGACATCGGTTATGAAGACGCTCGTATGGAAAGGGCTCACTTCGTTCAAAATCTTTGGCATCAGCCCGAAATAGTCGAGAAGCCTGACTACGAACACTATGAATTTAACGATAAATCCGGGGCAAAGCATGATCAGGCGTGCGGTCTTGTCTGTATCATTGCTGGATTCCAGTACTTTATTTTCTTTTATTTGCTTATCTATTTTTGCCGCCACCTGTTCCAACGTATCAGTCGGGTCAAATTTGAACTTGATGGTCGTTTCCGTGCTTTCGAAATTCATTTCTTTCTTTATCGCCAGGGATACAAGGATCTCATTGCGGGCATATATTTTCTGGCCGGCAATGAACCTGTTGAGAGCAGGTTTGAGAGCAAGGGTCCTTACTATCGCCGCTATGAAAACGTGAAGCATGCTTATCCTTGTTTCGGAGGTTTTGTTCCTTTTTCTTATATATGCCTCAGTATGGGTGATATCGACCTTTTCTTCGAAAAAGATCTGTGAGTCCATCCTGTTTTTCATAATGTAGGGTATTATCTTGAAAAACGGATCCAGGGACCTGAGACGCCTTCCATCGTATCTGTCGCCAAACCGACGCCTGTAACCTGCCATCAGATGCTACCTCCTGCAAATCAAATATTGTTGAGCTTGCTGCATAATACTTTTCTAGTTTATCATTGCTTTGTCATATTTACAATGCATTATGGCTACTTACCGGTATTTCACTAATATGCAAATGCTGAGGACTATTTTACATACTGCGCACCTTATTATAACAAGTTGTGAGAACGCAATGATGTTCAAGGCGTTCAAATGTGAATAAATCAAAAAACAGAACATGGTTGACGCGTCTGATGAGTTTTGCTATCATAAGATCATCTTGTTATAACGTTATACTAAGCATCAAAAAGCAGCAGAGCATGAATAAAAAGCCGAAGGGTGGAAATTACATGGTACTGACAGTGAAAGATATTGCACGGATGTTTGACCTCAGTTGTGTGCGGACTAACAGCGATGAAAGCGATATAAAAGCCCTGGCGGAGAGTGCAGGGAAATATGACTGCGGGCATGTGTCCGTCATGCAGTGCTTTATACCTGATGTAAAAAAACTGCTTTCAGACAGGCCGGATATAAAAGTGGTCGGGAACGTGAGTTTCCCGTCCGGGT
>JAAZKL010000266.1 GCA_012799845.1 Clostridiaceae bacterium | reverse complement strand
CACACAACCAGGTAACTGTTGAACAGCAGACCAAAATCGATAATGCCGGTCAGCAGCAGCAACAGCACCGGCAGGATCAGCGCCGTTTCTACAAGTGACTGGCCACATCGCTTTTTCCCATTTAACCTGCTTATACCCACAATGCATCACCTCTTGATATTGGGGTTGGGGACAGTTCTCAACTTTATAGTTTTGGGGACACTTCTTCATTATTTGCTCTTCACAGGAAAAGCGTTCCGGTGGATTTTACAAAATTACCCTACCTGGAAACAGATAGGGTAACTTTATCATTAGGATGTTTTGATCTAAATCATCAAGGTGCTGTCGGTGTGTTGTCGGTAATTATCCCGGCTATACTGCCGAACAGATCTTCGAGAGGATCTCTGAGGACTGTCAGGGCTGCGATCAGGATCACAGCAATGATTCCTATTATAAGACCATATTCGACCATACCCTGACCTTTCCTGTTCGAAAATCTTACCATCAAGTTTGTCAAAAATCTCTTAACCTTCACTTTACCGTACCACCTTTCTTTATTAGATGATTATTTCCGGATTTACGCTTGTCACTGACTGATTTAATTATAGGATGGAATCATTTTCAATAACATCCGTCATCAGACCAATTTTATCTGATAAAATAGACCCAAAGGCGCAACTGTTCCGTAGTTACCATAAGACTCAGCGCGACTGGGACCATCTTACCATCATTACCGGGATCAAAGGCCATGTTTCGGGGACAGTTCTCAACTATAGGGGACTGTTCTTGACTATAGTGACAGTCCTTATTTCAGGGGACAGTCCTTCATACGGGAACAGGTCCTGATCCGTATAGTCTTTATTTAGGACAGTTCCAATTTGGTCGGGACAGTTCTTAAATAGGAGACAAAGTAGGGGACAGTCCTTCACATGTGCAGATCGCAAAGCATTCCTGGAAAAACAAAGGCGATAGCCAGTATTTGAAGCACACTTCCCAAATACGGTAAGTGTGCCCTGAAAACAAACGACCGCCTGGGCAAATTCACGCCTGGCGGTCGAGTTTGCAGATTATTCAACCAAAAGCCGGACAATTATCAAATATTATTCTTGAGAGCATATATCGCAGCCTGTGTTCTATCTGAAACGTTCAATTTCCTGAATATATTCGAGACATGATTCTTGACCGTTTTTTCACTTATATAAAGCCTGGTAGCAATCTCCTTATTGATCATTCCTTCAGCAATGAGCTTCAGCACTTCCCTTTCTCTGGTCGTAAGCCTGTTCTCACCGTATTTGTCCCTGCTGTGTAAAGTGATCCTGTTGAACTCCATGACGAGCTCTTTAGTCATATTGGGCTGAATGTAGGACTGTCCCAAATAAACGCTCCTGATAGCATCGATCAGGACAGAAGGTTCCGCATCTTTCAGAACATAACCCTCTGCGCCCATCTGCAAAGTCTTGATGAGGTATTCCCTGTCTTCATGGATCGTGAGCACAATTATCCTACTGTTTATGTTTTCACCTTTGATCTCCTCTATTGCCTGCAAACCGCCGGTACCCGGCATATTGATGTCCATGAGAATAACGTCCGGTGCGAGCTCTCTGGCGAGTTGAACTGCCTCGCTTCCATTGGAAGCCTGCGCGACTACAGTTATATCCTTCTCAAGTTCAAGTATCTGTTTGATTCCCTGTCTGAACAACGGATGATCATCGGCAATAAGAACTTTAATCCTGTTCTCCATCGTGAACCTCCTCTTCCTGTGTAAAAGGTATAATTATATTCAACCGGGTCCCCTTCCCCGGTTCGGAGCTTAATCTCATATCGCCGCCGAGCAGTTCGACCCGCTCTCTCATACTGACCAGTCCGAAACCGCTGCTGATATCCTCGTTCCTCTCGTTCAGTATTTCAGTATCAAACCCGACGCCGTCATCATAAACATACAACTTCAGGCTATCATCGAGGAATTCCAGTTGCATGATAACGTTCCTGGCCCTGGCATGTTTTGCAACATTATTCAGAGCTTCCTGCACGATCCTGAATACTGTAAGAGAAATCACGGATTTCAACTCCGACTGAGTTCCCTTCGTTATGAATGAAACAGAAATACCCGATTCCTCCTGGAATGTCAGGACATACCTCTGTAATGTCGGCACCAGTCCCAGGTCATCAAGGGACATTGGTCTGAGGTTGTATATTATCTTTCTTACATCCTGAAGGCTGTCCCTCATAATTTTTTTAAGATTCTGCAGTTCTTTGCGCGCCTTTTTCGGATCCGTGTCGATCAGTCTTTCACAGATTTCCGCCTTTAGGACGACATTTGACATCATTTGCGCCGGACCGTCATGGATGTCTCTGGCCACCCGCTGCCTCTCTTCCTCCTGTGCTTTGATAATTTTCAGCCCAAGCAGTTGCTTATGCTGAAGGCCTTCAAGCTGTAGGCTGACTTCCTGCAAATCGCCTGTCAGATACCCAAGCGCCACACCTACCTGGGTGATGAGTTTATCAGCCTTCTGCACAGTTTTCAGTGCGTCCTTTATCCTGATTTCCAACTCGTTTCGACGTTTTATCAGAAAACGTTCCATCTCACGCTTAACAGCGAGCTCTATGCGTAGATTATCGGCTTTTTCGTAAGCTTCCTTGAGTTCCTCCTCAGTATGGATCGCAAAGTTTTTGTTTATCAGCATCAGTCTGCGTTTGCTTTCCTTAAGCGCGACTTCAAGGACTTCGATCTCACATATCAGTTGCTTTACCTGCTCCTTAAGGTCTGCAAGCTCATCCTCGAGCCTCTTGCACTCCCTGCGTGAGATTTCGGAGATCTCATATATTTCAGACTTGCTCTCATTTATTGCGCGTATCGTCCGCTTAATGATCTTGTCCAACTGGGCAACTTTTAATATTTTACTCATCTGTTCCACCTTATCATCTGCTCAACGCCTGTCTCCACAATCACAATTACTTATTCTACATAAAACAGCATAATTCCTCTGCTATTCTCTTTTGCGCCAGTTTTTTTTTGAAATTCAGCAACTGAAGAAGCGTCCCTGGCTCCCGTTGAAGCACACCCGATGTCCATTATTTGTATTTCAGGGAAGACAAATTATGTGTTGACAACGATGCCGCTTGCCGTTATAATATGTAAGTGTTCGTCAGAGACGAACAACTCGCAAAGACGCGCCATTAGCTCAGCTGGTAGAGCACCTGACTCTTAATCAGGGTGTCCTGGGTTCGAGTCCCCGATGGCGCACCAGTCTAAACCTTGCAACAATGCCGTTGCAAGGTTTTT
>JAAZKL010000265.1 GCA_012799845.1 Clostridiaceae bacterium | reverse complement strand
TGGCGCTTGCCCATGGTGCGGAGGGATTGTACAACGGCTGGATGAAGAACAGGAAGTCTGCCATGATCTCATGCAATGACGGTTTCCGCCCTGTGAGTTTCCTTATCGAGGCGCTGGACGAGGAAGCGGAATGAATACCGTCACCTCATATCAGACCCTTTATGAGCCTTCTATAGGCGCTAAAACAAACTCCTATATAAACTACCATATAAGCACTTGTGTGAGTCCGGGAATAATTCTTTATAGTAATCCCCAAATATGCTCCAGGAGCCGGACGCCCTGGGCGACGGCAAAGCATATGACGATGCCTGTAATCGTGGGTATCAGGAAAGACAGTCCGGTCCACTTCAAGCTTCGTGTTTCCTTGCGGATAGTCAGAAGGGTCGTGGCACAGGGGAAATGGTTCAGCGAAAACAGCATGGTACAGACGGCTGTCAGCCAGGTCCATCCGTTGTTTACCAGCAGTTGGCGCAGATCGTCCAGGCTGTTGAGTTCCAGCATGGTACCTGCCGACATGTAGCTCATGATGACAATGGGGATGACGATCTCGTTGGCGGGCAGTCCCAGGATGAAAGCCATCAGTATGTATCCGTCCAGTCCTATCAGGCGTGCAAAAGGATCCAGGAAGCCGGCGCTGTGGTCCAGCAGGCTGGCGCCGCTCACGGTTATGTTGGCCATTAGCCATATCACCATCCCTGCCGGTGCTGCTACAATGACGGCACGGCCCAGCACAAACAGGGTCCTGTCCAGCAGAGACCGGATCAGGATCCTTCCCGGCTGGGGTTTCCTGTAAGGGGGGAGTTCCAGTGCAAAGGAAGAAGGAAGCCCCTTCAGGATGGTTTTGGACAATACTTTTGATATAAACAGCGTGATAATCACACCCAGTATGACTATACCCAGCACAGACATTGCGGCTGCCAGAGATCCGACAGTCCCTGCGGTTTCCGCGGCAGCTGCCTCCGCGATAAATATGGCGGACAGGGCGATCAGGGCAGGGAACCGCCCGTTGCAGGGAACGAAGTTGTTTGTTATGACAGCGATCAGTCTTTCACGGGGAGAGTCGATAATGCGGCAGGCAGTGACACCGGCGGCATTGCAGCCAAATCCCATGCACATGGTCAGCGCCTGCTTTCCATGGGCACATGCCTTTTTAAAGAAATTGTCGAGATTGAAGGCGACCCTGGGAAGATACCCCAGGTCTTCCAGCAGAGTAAACAAGGGGAAGAATATTGCCATGGGGGGCAGCATGACTGACACGACCCAGGCCATGGTGCGGTACATGCCGTGGATAAGGATGTCATGCAGCCAGTACGGCGCGCCTGCTTTTATAAAAAGGTCGGACAGGTGTTCCTGGATCCGGAAAAAACCGTCCGCCAGCAGCTCTGATGGAAAATTTGCGCCTTCGATCGTGATCCAGAAGACGATCCCGAGCAGGGCAAGCATTATGGGGATCCCCCATGCTTTTGATGTTACGATGCGGTCGATTTGACGGTCCCGTTTATTATGGC
Source organism: Clostridiaceae bacterium (assembly GCA_012799845.1). Lineage (GTDB taxonomy): Bacteria > Bacillota > Clostridia > Acetivibrionales > DTU013 > DTU013. The sequence continues at coordinate 4,729 of JAAZKL010000265.1, read as the reverse complement.
CTTCAGCCGTGAAACCCACCACTTCACGGCTGATTTTTTCCGCGGATTTCACGATGGCGGAAACCACCATGTCGCGCAGCGCTTCAGCACTGATCTCTTTTTGCCTGAGCAGCACCCTGGCTTCACTGAGCTTTTGCCCGAGTTCTTCCAGCAGGGCTGTCCTGCTTTGCCTGGGATCCTCCGGATTCAAATATCTGCAGAGGGTGTCCCAAATATCCGTTTCTCCGTCGATCATCCGCAAAGCCGTCCACCGGCTGTTAATCCTGCCGCCGGCCAGTTTTTCAACTGCAGGCTGAAGGACCGATATAGCTTTTTCGACAGCTTCACCATATGTGACCCGCAGCGGACAGACCTTCTGTTCTCCGGAGGCAACACGCTGAACAGTATCTTTCAGTTCCTTAAGGCCTTCACCCTTTCTTGCATTGGTCCCGACGACCGGCACACCCAGTATGCGCGAAAGCTTCTCGATGTCGATCGAGATTTTTTTCCTTCCGGCTTCATCCATCAGGTTGACGCATACGACTATGTTGTCAGTGATCTCCTGTACCTGGAGTACAAGATTCAGATTCCTTTCCAGGCATGTCGCATCGGCAACCACAACAGTCACATCGGGATCCCCGAAGCAGATGAAATCCCTTGCCGCTTCTTCCTCTGCCGAATTGGCAATCAGGGAATACGTACCGGGCAGATCGATCAGGCAGTAGCTCCTTCCATTGTGCCTGTACCTGCCCTGTGCATTGGAAACAGTCTTTCCCGGCCAGTTCCCTGTATGCTGCTTAAGTCCTGTCAGGCTGTTGAATACCGTGCTTTTTCCGGTGTTGGGATTTCCAGCCAGGGCAATTACAGTGCCGTCAGCAGGATCGTCCAGAATTTCGGGTGTTTTTTTCAACACGCTGATACCGGTCGATCGATTTGTCAGGCCCACCGCATATCCCCTTCCCAGATGGCAGCTCTTCCCGTCCTGCTCTGAAGCAGGAAGAGCAAAATTGGTCTGCCTGTGGCTAATATATGAATCGCCGGGAGCATATGTTACCTGCTGGATATGCTTCCGGTCGGAGTAAACGGGCTGTCAGTGCGCATGGCGCCCGGCCCGGACGTGGCGCGGGATAAGTGCGGCCCTGCCTGCCGGCGGAATTCAGCCTGCAGGAAGCCTGGAATGTATGCTATAATAGCATAAAACGGGCAGGTGAACCAATGTACATGCGGAGATATATCGTGGACAAAAAGGTCAATATATTTTCCAGGTATTTATATTTGCTGTTGACAATGATGATCACCGTGATGCTGACCGGCTGCGGAAACCGCGGCGGATCTGCGGTCCCTGGCATGTCCGCGTCACTGGAGGCGGGTACTGCACCAGAGCTTGAAACGGATGCAGTCGAAGATTCCGATGCAGGTACATTACATGGTCTTGAGGCAGGTGTGTCATCGGATAAGGAAGCAATAGCCGCTCAGAGCCCGGGTGCAGCCGGGAATTCCGGCGCGGATGCGGCTCAGGACCCTGAGGCAGCTTCACCGCAGTTTGCTGAGACAGGTGCTGCGCAGGACCGGGACATGAGCGATCCGCAGGTTCCGGACCAATATGCATACGACTTCATCCTGTCATTCGCCGGCGATATAAACTTCGACGAAAACTGGGACAACATGATGTACCTTGAGACAACGGAAAACGGGATACATGATTGTATTTCGCCTGAACTTATACAGGCAATGCGTGATGCGGACATAATGTGTATAAACAACGAGTTTACGTTCAGTACCCGCGGCGCTCCGCTGAAAAACAAGGTTTATACGTTCAAGGCCCATCCGTCGAAAGCCGGTATCCTGAAAGACATTGGAGTTGACATCGTAAGCCTTGCCAACAACCATGTATACGATTACGGGGAGGAATCCCTCGTCGACACTATGGCGACCCTGAAAGAGGCAGGCATAAAATATGTCGGCGCAGGCCATAACCTGGCCGAAGCCATGGAGCCAGTGTACTTCGAAATACAGGGAAAAACCGTTGCATATGTCGCAGCCTCAAGAGCGGAGAAATACAGGATGACTCCCCAGGCTACGGAGGATAGGCCGGGCATTCTGCGGTGCTATGATACGGAACTGTTTGTTCAGACGATAAAAAAAGCAAGGGAAAATGCAGACTTTGTCATAGCATATGTCCACTGGGGCACTGAATTCACTCATAAACTCGACGAAGTGCAGCTCGAAACAGGCAAGCTGTACCTGGATTCAGGCGCAGATGCGGTAATAGGCGCGCATCCGCATCGTCTCCAGGGCATAGAGTTTTACAAAGGGAAGCCCATAATATACAGCCTGGGCAACTTCTGGTTCAATGACGAGACAGTGGACACCATGCTGCTGAATATCCGCTTTTATGGCGACGAAAAAGAGGGCTCCATGGAGATCGGGATAGTTCCGGCGATACAGGCTGATCTCAGAACGACCATCGTGACCGATCAGTCGGAAAAGGAACGCATATTTTCATTCCTGGAGGACATTTCTGTCAATGCAGAAATAAGCGAGACAGGGATCGTCACTGAACGCAGTTTCGAATAAAGCCCGCATCGATCCGTACCGAAGCGCATATCAGCGGATGTCCGTCATATCGGACCCGCGTGAAAACCAGGCTTTACAGGCAATCAAAATCGCATCTGTAATTTTTTGATATTAATAAATTCCAGATATGCCAGTTGTGTTTTTTTGTCCGATAATAAAATACCAGCATTGGATAATTATCTCTATTCAGGATCGTCATAACTAAGTATAGAATTTACTTGATTATTTTATTAACAATGGAGGAATGGTTATGGCGAAAAGGTCAATCGTACTGTTATTGGTGTTTGCAATGCTGGCGGTCGTTTTGACGGGCTGTGGTCAGGCAACGGGAGGAAAGCGCGTTGGAGTCACGATGCCGACCAAATCGCTCCAGAGATGGAATGAAGACGGTGCCAATGTCAAAAAGGCCCTGGAAGCAAAAGGCTACAAAGTCGATCTCCAGTATGCCGACAACAAGCAGGAAACCCAGAACAGCCAGATCGAGAACCAGATCACCATGGGCTGTGATGTGCTGGTCATCGCTTCTATCGACGGCGGTGCGCTGGGCGGAGTTCTTGAACAGGCAAAGAAAAAGAACATCCCCGTAATCGCTTATGACAGACTGATTACCAACACTCAAAACGTCGACTACTATGCCACATTCGATAACTACGGCGTTGGAAAGATGCAGGGTGAATTCATAGAACAGGCTCTCGGCCTTGACAAAGGCGAGAAAGGCCCCTTCCTGATGGAATGCTTCGGCGGCGACCCTGGCGACAACAACGCATATCTGTTCAACCAGGGAGCCATGGATGTCCTGCAGCCGTATATAGACAGCGGAGTTCTCGTAGTCAAATCAGGACAGACCAAGTTCCCGGACCAGATCGCAATCACCAACTGGGAATCCAAGGGCGCTCAGGACAGGATGGATAACCTTCTGACTGCATATTATGCAGACGAGAACATCGACGTAGTCCTCTCCCCGAATGACAGCCTTGCACAGGGTATAGTTGCTTCTCTGAAGTCCGCAGGCTACGGTACGGCGTCCAAACCGTTCCCGGTCCTCACCGGACAGGACTGTGACAAGATCAATGTTGGACAGATCATACGCGGCGAACAGTCAATGTCTATCTTCAAGGACACCAGGATCCTTGCAGACCAGGTCATCGCCATGACAGAGGCTATACTGGAGGGCAAGACTGTTCCGACAAACGCAACCTACAACAATGGTGTAAAAGATGTTCCTTCATACAATTGCGAGATCAAGTTCGCAAACAAGGACAACTGGAAAGAGCTGCTCGTAGACACCGGATATTACCAGCTGTCCGATATTCCTGGCGCACAGTAATCGCATCACATAAAATGGCGGCAGCATGGCTGCCGCCATTTTAATGAAAACCGAAACAGATATTCAGTTTTTATCCCATATGCCGATATATAAGCAGGGACATTCAACCGATGCTTCATGTAAGGCCGGACCTCACGCGGGTCCTGAGCCGGCCCATCGCAGAACATTGTTCATGTGATGAGGTTTTTCACAACAGTTTGTTTCATTACAATAATGCGTTAAAAAGGAGCGAACGATGTCGGAGTATATCCTTGAAATGAACAGTATCACAAAAGAGTTTCCCGGAGTGATCGCTCTTTCCAACGTTACCTTCCAGGTGAAAAAAGGCGAGATCCATGCCCTGGTCGGAGAGAATGGAGCCGGCAAATCCACACTGATGAACGTTCTCAGCGGCATTTATCCCTACGGCTCGTACACAGGCGAGATCATATTCAAGGGAGCCGAATGCAGATTCAGGAACATACGCGACAGCGAGGCGGCGGGAATCGCGATAATCCACCAGGAGCTTGCCCTCAATCCGTTTATGACGATCGCGGAGAATATTTTCCTGGGAAATGAAAGGGCCAAAAACGGCATCATAAACTGGGACGAAACCAACAGGGAAGCTGCCGCGCTGATGAAGAGAGTCGGCCTCAATGAAAAGCACACCACGCAGGTAAGGAACATAGGTGTCGGGAAGCAGCAGCTTGTCGAGATAGCAAAGGCGCTTGCGAAAAACTGCGAGCTTCTCATACTGGATGAACCGACAGCAGCTCTGAATGACGATGATTCCGACCATCTTCTCGAACTTTTGCAGACGCTCAACAGGGAGCATGGACTTACTTGTATAATGATTTCGCACAAGCT
>JAAZKL010000264.1 GCA_012799845.1 Clostridiaceae bacterium | reverse complement strand
TCACACGTCCGATATACTTTCGTCTTTCCACCTGATATTATGCTCCATCTGATTTTTATTCAATAATACATCATATCCTTAATGATAATCAAATCATATATATGTACCATGAGCTTACATTCCCAATTTATCTGCCCAAAGAAAGATCACATCGTCACAAATACGTCTCCGTATCACCCGGGCGGCGGATATTTCATACCCAGCATATCAGCAATGAGATACTGCAGGCCTTTCATCGGACTAGGCACAGGTATGTCGAGAACATACATCAGCCCCAGGGCAAAGGCGATGGCATAAAAAATGAGAAAAGCCGCAAACTCCTTCCGCTCCTTCCGCTTTATCAGTCCTGGAGCGTTGATCGCAAAGATCGAAGCATAGATCAGCAAAAGGAATATCATGTCTCCTCACCTCTGTCACGCCCGGGCAAACCGCGGATTCCCGCAATCAGCAGCGTCAAGGGCGGGATTACGAACATAAGAGGAACAGAATATATAATGCCGGCACTTTGTGTGATCGACGCATGGTCTATAGGCGACTGGAAAACAGTCGCGGCAATGATGACCTCGATGCCGGCCAAAGGCAATACCAGCGGCAAATATGACTTTAAACCCAACAACTGCGCAAATGCTGTTGCCAGCGCATAAAAGAAAAGGCAGCATTTGAAAAATATCAATACCGTCTGCGCGACGCCAATCAGGAAGTCCATCCTTGTCAGGACTGTCCCGATATCGATGAGGCGGATCGACTGGAACGTTGCAGAAGTCCATATTGTCTGTGTTTTGCCCAATACCGCCGTATTCCTGACAGCTACTGCGAGAAGGCTTGCCGCGCCGATCAGCAAACCTGCAAAAGTGTTCCTGACTTCATGCCCTGTTTTGTCCAGGCATCCCGTGATCATGAGGAAAATAACAGTCTCTCCGAATGGAATTGCCGACATGATATGTATACCCTGGAAAATCCTTATGAACGGCAGATCAAACATCGGCAGGAAGTTGGAGAATTCCATCTGGTCGATCAGAAGGATGAATGTGCTTGATACTACAAATATCCCGGTGATCACAAACAAATGGCTCACCCTTGCCAACGCTTCCACGCCTTTTGCAACGGCATACGCACAGGTCGCTGCAAAAACCGCCAACAGAAAAATGAAAGGCGTGTCCGGCGTCAGGAAAGCCGCATATAGCTCTCCTATATCACGGATATTGAATGACAAGGTCATTAAAAAAAAGAATATATAATATACGGATATGACCTTGCCCAGAAAACGTCCATATACCATATCATTGATCTGGACAAGATTCATCCCGCGAAACCTTTTTGCAAGCACTGCACAGGTCAGGATGAACGGAGACGTCACAGCCAGTCCTGCCAGTATGACCATCCATGTCTGGTGTTCGGTTATTCCAATGGTGAAATCTATCAGCAAAGCCGAACCCTGGACGAAACCGGCAATCAGGAAAAGCAACTGCCTGTCGCTGATTTTTCCCTTTTCAACGTTCATGTCATTTCTCCTTTTCATCCGGTGATGCCGGCTTTTTCAACAAATCGGTTTTCATTATCTTCGACTCGATGGCGATGTCAAGTTCTACAGTCGGATATATCTCATCCCAGTTGTCTTTTATATCTTTCCACTCTTTGGAGTATTTCTTGTGCAGCATTTCGCCGAAACCGAAGATGTCGGCTTTAAGTTCCCTGGACTTTTCAAATGTCGCCAGTATTTCATGCCGGATGATTTCTTCCGTAGCTTTTTGAAGTTTTTCAAACGCCTCATCCGTTGCCAGGTTTTCAGCAGTGGTCTGTTCTGAAAGGCTCGATTCTTCTTTGACTTCTATGTGCATTATTATTTTGCCGTCTTTTATTTCCGGCGTTACCCTGCTTTTTGCTTTTATGATCTCCAAAACGGCATTCCCCTGCCCGCCAGGGGAAGTAACGAACAGCACGCCGCTTTTCACTTCACCGATCACCCATAAAAGACCCCGGACTTCATCATGGTTCAGTATGCCGACCATTTCTCCGTTCTTGAAGACGGCCATACCCGACACATTTATATCTCTGCTTTCCTTATCCCGTCCGTGAGATGTGTCGACCAGAGGCGCTAATGCAGCCGAAGCCGGACTCATCAGGTTTGATGCGAAATCTTTCATATTCACCTTATATATATGGGATGTAAAGCCATACGATTTAGCTAACTTGGAGATATTCATGGCAGGGAACTTCTCGGTTTCCGGTTTGGCATCCATAACGTCAGCCGCCCTGCCCTCGGCGACGAGGATCATCGCGGTAGGCCTCATTTCATGGGCCCTCAGAAAGAAATCTATATATTTCTGCAAACCTTCAGCGGCCACCTCTTTCCCGAAGATCACAACATGATTGTGCGAAACAAAAAGCCTGTTCCCTGTTTTGTGTGTTATCTGCCTGATCGCGTCAAATACCGAGTTTCCCGTGCTCGAAACATTCCAGAACGCCTTCCCGTCCCCGCCGCCATTTCCCGAAGACCTTCCCACAGCCGCTTCCTTGACGACCTGTGCCGTGATAAGTATCCTCCCTGTATCCTTATCCTTGTCGACTCCCATCCCTATGACGATTTCAAGGTCATTTATCTCTCTTCCGCCCAGGCAGCCGGACAGGGCAGACAGCACACAAATGCACAGGATCAATACAATAATCGTTTTGCTCGTCTTTTTCCCCATGACCGATCAGCTCCTTTTAACCGGAGTCACTGCCTTTTTCATTATATAGACGCTTTGACATCGTCCAAAGCGGCATTCTAATAAATGTATCCTTCAGACCTGAAAGATTGAGCGGCGCGACCGGCCATAGATACGGTGTTCCGAAAGATCTTAACGAGGCCAGATGCACCAATGTCACCAGCAGGCCCATAATCACGCCAAAACCTCCGGCGATCCCGGCAAGCGCGAGATATATGTACCGCAGTATCGTCCCGGAATCGGTCTGCGCCGGAACGGCAAAGCTCGCAATGGCTGTCGTGGATACGACGATCACCATGATCGGGCTTATAAGTCCGGCCTGGACAGATGCCTCGCCAAGCACGATGGCTCCTACGATACCGACAGTTTGACCTACCGGCTTTGGCAGTCGTACTCCCGCTTCCCTCAAAATGTCAAAAACAAAGAGCATCAACGAAGCTTCAAGTATTGCCGGGAAGGGTACCCTTTCACGCCCTTCCGCTATGGATATGAGCAACATGGTAGGTATCAGTTCCTGGTGGAAAACAGTCAAGGCTACATAAATCGCAGGTCCAAGAGCACTGATGATATAGGATAAAATCCTTACAAAGCGCATGACGCTTGCAAGGAACAGCCGCGAGTAATAGTCCTCGACACTCTGGAAACTCTCAATAAACACCATGGGCGCCACAAGGGCAAAAGGTGTGCCGTCAACCAGGATGGCAGCACGGCCTTCCAGCATTTTTGCCACGACCTTGTCAGGCTTTTCCGTATTTGATATAGTCGGAAAAATCGACCAGTGATTATCTTCTATAAACTGTTCGATATACCCTGACTCAAGAACTGCGTCTATTTTTATGCTGTTCAGCCGTCGTCTTATTTCTTCGACCAGCTCCGGGGCAGCCACACTTTTGAAATATATGATGTATACATCAGTTTTGGATTTTTCACCAATAACGAGTTTTTCCACACACAAGTCAGGAACCTTTATTTTCCGGCGGATAAGGGCAATGTTCACATTAACGTCTTCGATGAAGCCTTCCCTGGGTCCGCGTACGACAGCCTCCGTTGCGGGCTCATCCACTGCACGGGGCTCTCCCTTACCGACCCTGACAGCCAGGGCCTCTTTCGAACCATCTATCAGCAGAATAACCGCCCCTGCCAGCAAATTGCCGACCAGGTCGCTCAACAACGCCACTATCAGGGTATCTGCAATAGGGACCAGGTTCTTTCTTATGGATTCGATACTGTTGAAATCCATGTCTGCGTCGTTACTGAGCAATAACGATCCGAACATCAGCGGCTGCAGGATGTTTTTTTGGATTTCGTTCTTATCTGCCAGGCTGTTGATAAAAACCAGGGCTCCCCTGGATCTCCTGTCATGCCCGAAGTTGAACTCATGGACTGTCACATCGCTGCTGTCGTGCAGGATACCCTTGATCGTTTCAAGGTTTTTACACAGATCAGACGATAATGGTACATTGCAGACATTGCCCTGTCCGACACCTTGAAGCTTATGGTTATTTTCTTTTTTCAGTGAAGAACTGCGGGTCTTCTTAAAAATATATCTGAACATGAATAATACTTCCCAGGCAGTTTTTTATTTATTTTCTGCACGGATCGGAAAGTTATTCATAAACTGAAAAATGCTTGATCATCGGCACTTTTTATCTCTGTATATCCGATCTCAATGTCACCCTCGAATCAACCATTTCACATTTTTTATTGACAATGTGACCATGTGGTCATATAATATAGACAGTAATATGACCATGTGGTCACATGCTTCCAGGAGGAGGGTACAATGCCTAAAAAAACATTTTTCAACCTGCCGGCTGAAAAGCGAAACTCGATAATATCCGCCGCAATGTATGAGTTTTCAGCAAACAGCTACAAAACGGCCAGCATAAATGTGATATGCAGGGAATCAGGCATTGCTAAAGGAAGTTTTTATCAGTATTTTGCAGATAAACTGGACCTGTATGTATATATTATGACTTTAGCTATAGAAGAAAAAATAAGATTCTTCTCATCTGCCCTGTCGGAGTCCAATAATCCGGGATTGACGGAGCAAATCCGCATGCTCTTTCTCAAGGGAGTCGAATTCTCAAAAAAACATCCTCTGTTTGCTGCATTAGGGGAGCAATTCTCAAAAGAGGATGTCGAATCGGCCAAATCGGCAGTTATCAGGGAAGGCGGCAAACTGTCGGGATCGCTGTTCCTGCAAATGATACAGGATGCAAAGGACAGGGGCGAAATAGACGGCGGTATCGACCCCTTTGCCCTGAGCCTGCTGCTGCAGTCCCTGAGCAGTGCGGTCAGCATGTACATGCACGACAGGTTCGGCAACACCGGTTATGAAATCAACAAAGAAGAAGTGGACAACTTTGTAGACTCGCTGTTGAACATACTGGTCCATGGGATACGGATTAAAAATAGTATTTAAAACAGAAGCCAAAGGAGACCTTCCATGAAAAAGAAAACAGATTTTATAATCGGGATGCTGTTCGCAACTGCCACCATAGTGTTCATAGTGTTGTTCCTGTCCAATGATGCGTTCTTCGATTGGGCATTCAAAAGGCACCATAACATACTGAGCTGGTATATAAGGCCGTTGTTTATTATTCCAATGGTCATATTTGCATTCAGGAAAAGTTATACGGGCATATTTGCATCGATTTTTGCCCTGTTTACGAGCATGTTCTGGTTCCCTGCCCCGAAAACAGCCGATCCTATGGTTTTGGAATTCCTGGCTTTCGAAATGGACTACCTCAGGAGCGCATGGACCGCACCCAAAATAGTCATGAGTCTTGCTGTGCCCCTTTTCTTCTTCATGCTTCTCACAGCGGCATGGAAAAGAAACTGGAAATGGCTCCTGGGCGTCATCATAGGAGCGGCTGTACTGAAATCGGTCTGGAGTGTCGCATTCAGCGGCGAAGCAGGCATGTCCATACTGAAGCCTGCCCTGGCAGGCCTGGTCATTTGCATTCTCGGATTGTGGATCTATTTCAGGAAACATAAGCGGGCAGAGAAGAAATGAAGGTTTAGGTCCTCCGGACGGGAACCGGTCCTGAATGACACAGTATCAGCAAATCCTCGTTGAGTTCCGGGCATACCATATTCTTTGCTATAGGAGTGTACTGGTTCATTATGCTGGTATATATCCTGTCGCCATAGGTCTCATACATGTATCTGACGATCCTCTTGGAGTCGCCGAGATGCCCGGGCAATACAAGGAGCCTCACAATAACACCCTTCTGCATCATGCCCCTTTCATCAAGTACCGCTTCCCGCACCTGCCTGACCATTTCCTCTATTGCTTTCGCAAGTCTGCTCATCTCATGCGGCTCAAGCAGCTTATTGCAGAATGGGATCCCGGTCGCGGCTTCCCTGGATTTCTGCCCCAGGGTTCTCATGGTAGATCGTCACAGCGTTCGACCTCTCAGCGCAGCAGAAATATATGTAAGCCAGGACGACTCCAACTGTTCCATATACGGCATCGACTATATCTACCGTATTAATAAAACTAAATAGGGTCTCGCAGATAAAATTCGCTGCGATCATAAATACACCAAGGCCGGCTATAAAACGATACTTCACTCCTGACACCAGCCATAGGGAACCTATCGTGAGATAAGCCAGGAGACTTAATAAAAAATTCAATATATGGGACGTTATCTCAGGGCTTATCACCACAAAATCGCTGTTGAAGACATTCAGCCATCTTATGAGAGTCAGCACAAAACCAAAACCGAATAACAGCAACTGTACGATCCTGTATGACAATTTCATTCTATACTTCATTTTACACCTCCAACTTTTTGCTTCATTCTAGTTGCACACCTCAAAAAATATACCCTGCGGCTTCATCCTCATCCAGTTACCCTGCGACTCCATCCTCATCCGGCAATGCCGCCCACATTTTTGACTGTAACCTTACCGGTTGCACTTTTTCCGGTAATGCGAAAGATATAATCATCCGATTCAGATACTGTTACAGTGAACATGCCTGACCTCAGGTCATTTCCCGTATAGGGCTCGCTGCCGTTTTTACCGCTGACAGCCAGAGATATTTCCCCGCCTTTATGTTTAACTTCGATCTGCAGCACGTCTCCCCTGTTAAGGGACAACTCGCACTTGTTTTTAGAGTTCCACTCCGTGAAATCCATAGTGAATCCCTTTCCATCCGGATCCTCAAGGATCACGATGCTGCCCTTCGGGGTGAATAAACCCGGTATCACAATATTGACAAAAACCAGGACCACTATAATAACGGCTATCAAAAGCAGCATAATAATCATTGTGTTTCGCTTACCAGGAAACATGACAATACCTCCTTCACGAATTTTTCCGTCTCATTGATCCACGGACTGTGGCCGGAATGCTCAAACCATACGATCCCTTTTTCAGGTGCGTCAAGCACCTGCATATATTCCCCGGCCAGTACCGTCGGCGCATTGACATCATGACGCCCAAGAAAGAAGTATACCGGCACGTCAAGCCTGGTGTAATCTTTTCTCATATCGATGGTATATAGCTGCTGGTACACATCATTGTATGTGTTGACGATACCCCGGAAAAAGTTGATCTTGTCCAGCAGACCGTATTCAGAGGAGCAAATGTCCCTGATGGTATTGTAACCGGGATTGCGGATCTCAGGATTCCCAGCCATGTATGCGCTGAGATAGTTCAGGTATACCGCACTTTTCCATGTGACATCCTTTCCGTAATAAGGCGGTCTGCCATTTTCCATAAGCTTTTTGACAATAGCGGTATCTCCCCTGGACTGCGCGTTTTCCAGAGCTTTAGCGTAATCCATCCGCTCGGTTTCAGCAAAATCCACCATCTGCCCTGTACCGATCAACGCATGATAGGACTCTGGATACCTGTCAACAAGGAAGATCCCCAGGGCGCTGCCCCACGATTCCCCGATCAGGTAGATTTTTTCTTTCGAGAAGCGCTCCTTCAGGTACTCGGTCAGGGCATGACCATCCTGGATATAAGTCTGTGGCGTGATTTCATTTATTTTTTCCGCATAATAGGACTTCCCGGACCCGGGCTGATCCCAGTTGACAACAACGAAATGCTTCTCAAGTTCTGCAAGCTCATGCCGTACCGCCGCCATTTGCGTGCCTCCCGGGCCACCTGCCAGAAAGAGCAGGACAGGAGCGTTTTTGTCCCGGCCCCTCATGCTTATCCACTGTTTCCTGCCGTTAAATTCCAGCTCTCTCAGCTCTGCTATACTGTTTTCAGGTGTGTTTCCATTTTCATCGACGATACGCGGAGTGTGTGCGGTAATCTGTGATATGGCAACAAGCCCCGCGTTCAATATTATCATCGCGGCAAGGAATATCGCTGCCCTTTTCAGGCGGATAAGCTGCCTTCTATCTGCCTTTTTCATAATGCGTGCAATGATATAGTAAGCCGACATAAACAAAATCCTTACGAGTGTGATGACCGCCAGAACGGTCAGGATAAGGAACAAAATCATCCGGACCATATCAAAACCTCCATTATCGCTTAATATAAATACTTTCAAGGGCGTTGCCCATTACAGGGATATCCGTGAT
>JAAZKL010000263.1 GCA_012799845.1 Clostridiaceae bacterium | reverse complement strand
TAATGCATCTATTGCGCCTACTGCGTCCTTATGCTTCTTGTGTTTAATGCATCTATTGTGCTCATTGCGTTCTTATGCTTTTTGCACTTAAACTCTTCGATTGCCTTCAGTACTTTAATGCTCCTCGATACTTAATGCTCCTTGATTTGAATCTATTATATCATATTGCCGTATTTCATGTGGCCGTATATCCAATTGCTGTATATGATATCGCCGGAATCAGGTCTGGATTATTCTGTTTAGCCTCTTTCGGCCGTCACTCGTCAGTCTGCCTGCAACACCCGCCTGGACTTGCCGCGCGCAAAAAGCCTGATACAGTACAACAGCAGGGTAACAGCGAAAATCCCTGCACATGCAGTGAACATGACCTGGTAATTCCATGCCGACGCGATCATGCCCGCCAGCATCGGGCCAAATCCCTGTCCGATGTCTGCCCCTATATAGTATGTACTTGTGGCGACTCCGCTTTTGCCTTCCGGAAGCATCCTGATGCATTCGGCCTGGATCGTCGGCTGGGCCGACCCCTGGGCAAAGGCTTTGATCACAGATGCCATAAGGATTATGGGCAGTGCCCGCGCAAATCCGATGAATAGTGCGGCAACAGCAGCCAAAGCAAATGCCGGCAACAACACAGCTGACATGCCGTATTTGTCGTAAACCCTGCCAGCAGTGACCCTTACAATGACGAGCGCAATCGCGTTGACGGTAAAGTAAAGGCTGATGTTCTCAATGCCTCTTTCCTCGCCGAGAAGGACAAGGTACGAACTTATCACACCGTTGAACATCGAAAATACGCTTCCGAAGAATGCAAGGGGCAGCACCTGCGCAGCAATAAAATCGGTGATGCGGAGCTTTTTTCTTATTGAAGAATCGAGTCCCTCATTGTTTGTGTTGCGAGGTTCTGCATTGTCTGCCGTCCGAAGCACTGCATTGCCAGCAGAGCTGTGTTTTGCACTGTCCGCGGTACGGAGCCCCGCTCCTCCCTTAATAGCTGTCTCCCCGGCACTTTTCCGTTCGGTATATGGCAGCATGAACAGCATAGCGGAAACTGCAAGCATTATCGCGCCCGCAACCAGGAATGTTGCGGAGAGGCCGTACCGTTCCCCTATATACAGCCCCAGGGCAGGTCCCGCTGCGGTGGCAATTATGTGGCCAAGTCCAAAGTATCCGATACCTTCACCTATTCTCTTCCTGGGGATCACCTGCGCCGCCAGCGCAAGGTTGACCGTGCCGTTAACCGAAAATGCGACCGCATGGATAAAGCGGAAAACAACCAGGGAGGCAATCCCCGCCGAAATGCCGTAGCCGATGAGGGAGACCCCGATAAGCGCCGTTGCAGTGATAAAAACGAATTTTTTATTTAGCCTGTCAGAAATGATTCCCGAAAACGGCCTGGCAAACAGCGCGGTTATAGAAAACATGCCCACAATGACGCCCGCCGCGGTGATCGATGCCCCGCGCTGCACGGCGTATTTGGCGAGCAGCGGCACGACCATGTAAAAGCTTATGGAAATGAAAGTTCCGATGGATATAAGCGCTATATATGGAGCCGTCCATAGCTTCCCTTCGTTTGCTGTGCATGCCTTCGCCTTTTCTGTGTTTGCACTTGCCTCTTCTATATTTGCGTTTGTCACGTCAGTATTTACGTCTGCCTCTTCTGTGTTTACGCTTACTTCTTCTGTGTCGCCATTTGCAACCTTTGTGTTTACATTTGCCTCTGTGTTTACATTTGCCTCTCTTGTGTTTGAGTTTGCCTCTTCTGATAAAATGATGTCGTTATTCATGTTAGCCTTTATAACCTCCCGTCTATCAACCTGAGTTGCAGATACAGTACTCTACACTGCAAATTCTTCTCTGTGCTGATGATCCATTCTTCTTTGCCGACAGTCCGCTCCGCATCGCCGATCTGCTCCCACGATCTGTGCTCGCGACCTGGTTTCGGAATCAAACTTATTTCTTGTCATTGCGGCAGAGTTTATGTCCATAATGTCATTGCAGCAGATAACAGCCATCATTCCATTACGGCAGACTTCACGGCGGACAGCTCTCACGGAAAACAAAAGGAGTTTCAACGATCCTGCGCACCGGCTCAGCCCCAGGCTTGTCCAGCAACTCGGCCATAACTGTTATGCACTCCCTGGATATCTCCTGCGTCGGGTATTGTACTGTCGTAACCGACGGTTTATGGATCTCCAGCGATTCATTGTTGCCGTAAACAATGACCTCCATATCTTCCGGTATACGGATCCCGTGCCCGCAAAACACGGCAAGGGCACCCAGCGCCAGTGTGTCATGCTGAATATAGATAGCCGAGGGGAGTGTGTTCTCCTCCAGCATCTTCGCTGCCAGGATCCTGCCCTCCTCGATCTTGTTGGTATACGTCTCATTGGACAAACTAGTGACTTCCCTTGCGTCGATTCCTGATTTCCTGCAGCCTTCCAGGAATCCGGCTGTTCGCTGGGCCACAGTAATGCTCATTTGCCTTGATGCAGGCTGCATGAGCGCAGCAGACCGGCAGCCATGCCTGTGAAAGATCCCTGCGATCTCAGTCCCTATGCTGTAGTTGTCGACCGTTACCAGGTGATACTGTGGGATGTCCCCGTACAGCATGACTGTCGGGACCTTTATGTCCGTATTCTTCAGGAATTCGATATCCTGTTCTGACACAGGCGGTATGATGATACCGTTGTAGTAGTTCGCAGTTAATGCAGGTGCGAGTTTTTCCAGTTCACCATTCCGGTACGGCAGTATTGTGAACTGCATCTGCCGGACCAGCCCGTTCGACGTCATATCCTGAAGAATACCGATGAATGTATTCAGGAACATGGGATGCTGTTCCGGCGACCAGCACAGGGCTATCTCCGGCAGGCGAGGCATATTCCGCAGACTCAGCTTGCGCGCGGTCATATTCGGAATGTATCCCATCCTGTTTGCCGCATCCATTATCAGCTTTTGCTTCTCCTTGGAGATGCGCGCCTTGTCGGCCCTGCCGCTGAGCACGTAAGAAACAGCGCTGGCCGACACCCCGACGGCTTTCGCGATATCGTAAATGCTTACCATAATCTCACCCGCATCCTGTTGACATCCATCAATTGCTGTTTGTTTTGTATCGATCCTGCCTTTCCAGGCAAATGACACCTACTGCATCAGATTGCAGTTGCTACATCATATACAACTGCTGCGAATCAAAACAGTCGTGAAGCGAACAAGGTTATTTCGCGCCTCACATCATCGCGGCAGTCATAATGGACGTCGTGTCCTGCATTGTTGTAAATTATGCACTTCGAGTTTTTAATCACCTTAACAGGCCATAGAATATCTGTTACCGGCACCAGTTTATCCTGGTATGCGTTGATCATCAGCACGGGGATATCGATGTTCGAAAGCTCCTGGTAGACTTCTTCGTCTGTTTTCAGGTAAGAAAGCGGCTTCTTTGGGTTGATCCGGAGTTCTTCCTCCGTTACCTGGAGCTGCCCCTCATACACTTTCTGTGCCTTGCCTTCGAACTCCGCCTTGAGTTCAGGATCATCGGCAAATTTCTTGGCAAATGAGAGGTAGTAATCCCTGACCCCTTCCGCCATCTTTATCCTGGCTTCCGGGTCGCCTGCCGACATTATGGTTCTCATCCTTCCCGGCGAAGTCTCCCCTCCCTTCCTGGAGTGGGGTCCACCTACAAGGGCGGCGAATCCGACAAGCACTTCCGGATGCCGCAGGGCCAGATGCCAACCGATGCCGGCGCCATGGGACTGACCTGTATAGAGGAATTTCCTTATCCCCTTGCTTTGCGCAAAAGCGTACACATCATCCGCCCAGATGTTGTACCACTCGCCGCCCAGATCTTCGAACACATGCGTGGATTTCCCGTATCCCCTTATCTGTATCGTGAAAACGTGGAAACCCTCTTCGGCCAGGTCCATGGGCCATCCCTTTTCATCCGGATCGAAGCCCATCTGCGCAGACAGGACATACTTCTCCCCTGAGCCATATTCATTGTAATAAAGTGTCACGCCGTTGACTGTCTGATACATGCGACCACGCTCCTGTCATTATTTAACCGTGTTCTATTACTTGCTTTCCTATAGTTGCTTTACGACTTAGTTACTTCCTTATTAGTTGCTTACCTATAAGCTGTTTTTCCTATTAGCTGCTTTACTTATTAGTTGCTTTTCCTATTAGTTGCTTTTCCTATTAGTTGCTTTACCAACTAGTTGTTTTTCCTATTAGTTGCTTTACCAATTAGTTGTTTTTCCTATTAGTTGTTTTACCAATTAGTTGCTTTACCAATTAGTTGCTTTACCAATTAGTTGTTTTTCCTATTAGTCACTTTTCGCCTGGCTTTTACACCGCCTCTTTTTGCTTAATCGGTTGAGCAAATTGTACCACAATGCCAGGGATATGTAAATACACTGTGCCGGAAGAACTTTATCGGGGTTGTCATACTTCATTTGAAAAAGTAAATTCCACCCCAAGATCATTGACAGCGGAATGAACTTTT
>JAAZKL010000262.1 GCA_012799845.1 Clostridiaceae bacterium | reverse complement strand
GCATATGCGAACATCAGTATAGCCTGGGAAAGCCTTCCCAGGCGGGTAAAATCGACGTTTGAAGTTAAGACCTGAAATATCTCGCTCCTCGGGCGCACAAGTATCCGGTCAAGGTCGCCGCTCTTTATCAGGCGGGGAAAGACATCGAATCCGCGCACGAAGCATTCCGTAATCGAATACGCCATCAATACGATCGAGAAACAGAGCAGCACTTCCGAAAGAGCAAACCCGCTTACTGAATTGAACCGCCAGAAGACAAAATATATGGTGAGGAATGCTGTGAACGACATAAGGAACTGCCCGACCGTCATCATAATGAACGAGGCCATATACTGCATCTGGCATTTGAACAGCATAGAGATATATCTTAGATACAGCCTCATGTCTCAACCTCCCTGTACAACGACTTTTTTAAGGGCGCGTTTCATCAAAAGCCGTCCCACTGCCGTAAGAACGGCAAGCCAAACGACCTGCAATAAGATATTTTCCATAGCTTCACGCCCTTTAACATGGCCTGCGTATATCAAAAAAGGTGTGCTTTGCATCGAAGCAAAGGGCAAAGCATAAATGAGGGGCTGCAGAGTCTCCGGAAAGAACGGCAGCGGTATCAACGCCCCTGAGAAAAACTCGATGACCGATGTGGCCAGGATCCTTATCCCGAGCGGGGAAAGAGTGTAAAATGCGGTTATGTAGATAAGCATCGAAAACGCAACCAGGACAAGGAAACCAAGTGAGATCGAAAGCAGGAACAGTACTCCCGAGAGCAGATCATACGGCAGCGAAAGACCATAAGGGTATGGCAATAATGCCGCAAAAATCAGTATCGGCAGGCAGCGCAACACCATCTTTGACAGCCGGACCGCCATGTTTTTGGTAAACCACATCGAATATAAGTTGCAGGGACGGCAAAGTTCATAAGCGATATTGCCGCTTGTGATGTTGTCAAATATGTCACCGTCGAAGAACCATGCCATGAACATTGCAAGGAACGCCTGCTGCATCCATATGTAGTTCGATAGTTCGGGAAAGGTCATCGGGAAGCTGTTCCCGCCGCTTTTATATAAGGCGCGGAACATAAGGATGTTCATGCCGCCCCATGCGAACTGCGTTGCGATGCCTGCCAGCGCTGCGGCACGGTATTGAAGTCCGGCTATAAATCGTATTTTGAAAAATGACAGATACTTTTTCATGTTTCATGTCCCTTTATTGTGAAATGACAATTTACATGGTGATACGATCACTTATTGCATAATGTGGTGAAACGATTTTTACAGTGAAGCGTCAATTTCTCCGGCAGTTACTCCAGCCCCGGTTTGTCCTTTCTCCTTTGCAGCGGTTTCTCAAGCCACCGGCAAGCTTTTTGCCTCTGCATTAGCGGTTATTGCTGTGAATGATGATTAAAGCTGATATGTGTATAAATCAATAAAACATGCTTCCATAGCAAAACCCTCAGGAGTATTGTGATCCCAAGGGTTTTGCTATGGTCGGAGTGACTGGACTTGAACCAGCGGCCTCTTGGTCCCGAACCAAGCGCGCTACCGGCTGCGCTACACCCCGCCATATGCACTGCGAACAGCGCTTTATTATTCTAACACCAAATCGGTTTTATTGCAATGGTAATTTTGCATGTTTTCATTAACCGGTTGCAATGCCAGTCGCAATGCCGGTTGCAACAACATTTCAGTAGCAATTCTGCTGATTTTTTCAACTATTGGGCTGTTAGCTGCTAGTTTTTTCAACTATTGGGTTGTTGACTGCTAGTTTTTTCAACTTTTGGCCGCATAATTTTTGTGGATTTGGATTATGTAAACCCATATGGTCCCCAGACCTTCAAATGTTATCCCAAAACTTGAAAAAGTTCACACTTTGACCTGCTTTATATGAAAGTACACACTTTGACCTGCATTTTCTGAAATTCAACTGTAACAAGACAAGTGTGATATAATTGATTGCAAACGACAATGCAGATTCAAGGGGGGACTTTGCGTGCCGTATGCGGTGGAGATGTTTTTCGATAAGGAAAGTGATGCGCGGATCAGGCAAATATGGCGTTCTTTGAAGGAAAGCGGCATAAGTTCCTATATGAATGACTCTGGAAGCATTCCGCATGTCACATTGTCTGTTTTCAGCGGGTTGGATGTGGATGATGCGGATAGGAGACTGGTTTCATTTTCGGAGAAAGTATCCGGATTCCGGCTCGTTTTAGCAAGCATAGGCGCTTTTCCGACAGCGGAAGGTGTTTTGTTCCTGACACCAGTCGTTACTGAAGAACTGCTGCGCGTCCATAAAACTTTCCATAATGAATTTGCTGATCTGAGGGAAGACCAGTGGCCGTACTACATGCCGGGCTCATGGGTGCCCCACTGCACGTTGGCGATAAATATTAAACGGGAAGAAGTGCATGAGGCACTTGAGCATGTGATAAAGGAATACAGCCCGTTATGTGTTGATGTCGAGCGGATCGGCCTGGTTGAGTATCACCCGGTAAAACTTTTGAAAGAGTATAGGTTCAGACTGGATGGTTGATATACGTAGGGGTGGACTATGGATATACTTTATGGGAATTACATCGGAAAAGATATTGAAGTCGTTATCTTAAAAAAATACACGCTGGTCTATATTTTCGACAAATCGAAAAATACCATTGAATCCTGCCTGTTGCATACCGAGGGGTTTGTCTGCAAGGCTGCGAGCATTTCTGATGCCAACGCAGAGATCGATGAAAAAAGCAGTGGCAGAGTCGAGTTTTTCAGGGACATCGAGGGGAACTCGTTTTTCAGCACGGATGATATTAAAACACTAAACGGTATACCCTTCATGAGCGTACATAAAGAAAATGATCTGTTTGTTTTTACTTTGCTTGACGGAAGGGTGTTTTCCGGCACTATACAGGAGAGGTATGAAAACGGTGAGTTGATCCCATCCGGGATGGAGGCCACCTCGGAAAATGTCGGTGACTGCCTTAGGGAATGGCATTTGGGTCTGACTGAGAATTGGCTGCGGGACACGATAACAGGAGTCGTGTTCAACTCACCGAAGCATATGTGCATTTTTAATATTTATGACAATGAGATTTATTGCAGGGCGGCAAGATATGCGACCTGCAGCAAAGGAGTCGTGTTCAACCAGAATTTCAGGCAATTCTTTCATGATAATAAAGGGCACTCGTTTGCCTGCCAGGATAACATGGTTTCCCTGGATGATCTGCATGTGGCGGAAGAGATGTTCGATCCGAATGAATGTGTTTTATCAAATTATAATTTTTATTGGTCTGTGTCAAAAGTCGATAGCGACTGCATAACCCTTAACGGCTGCGGCGGAGAAACATACAGGTGGCTGCGGCCGGTCCGGCGGGATTTATATTCCGGCAATTGATATGCATTGTAGATCCTGCAAAACAGGATCGCGGATGAGTTTATTCGCGGTGGGATCATGATAACGCCATAGAGATTACACCGGACATGACCAATAAAGTCAGCGGGTAACGAACTGTCTAGGACCACCATGCTGTGCGAAAGATATTTACAGGCTTTTATCAACTACAAAGAGGCCGATTTCAGATGATGTGACATCAATACCCTATAACTGATTTGCTTGCCTGTGCCTTTATAAAAAGGTTGCGGGCTTTTTTCATTCATACGTAAGCAGCATTTTTTTGATATAAATACCTCGTTGGACAAATATTGCAGTTATGTGTATTTTGCTTTTACATTTCCCGAGTTTCCAGTCCAATAATACCAATGCAGCTTGGCTTATGTAAACCATAGCCTGAGAATCTGTGGTTTTTTACAAAACTAAATACACACAACTCAATTATTTGTCCAAATGGGGCGCTGTTTTTGGAAATTCTCCTGTTTAATCTTATAGCAAGGTATGATCAAATGTGGTAAACTTATAAAAATATCAGCAAGGCAATTACAATAGCAAACGTGCCAAGAGGGATAATGCAGGTTTGTTGATTATCCATACGGCGTGTAGCCGACACAGAGGTGATAATTATTAAAAAGATTTGCTTAATCCTTCTCCCCATATTGTTCATCTGTTTCGCAACAGGCTGCTCAGACGATCCTGAAAGTTTGGCGCTCAGGCATAGCAGGGAAGTTTCAGAGAAAATACACAAGCTCTATAAGGAAAAATCGCAGGAACTAAGCAGTAATGTGGAAAGATTTTTTGCATTGAGGATTGACGCTGCTGATGGATCCGAGAATACTTTTATCACTATAGAAAAAGATGAAAATGGGAACTGGCAGTATTATTGCGATGACTACATTCGTGAGCCTTTTGATACAGAAGATAAGGACCTGATTGAAATTATAGATGCTTTATATATCGATTACGAAGTCAGAAGTATTACTATTGATGATACCAGTATTCGATTTGTTATTTCACTGGATGAGCTTATTTATTCTAAAGATAAAATTGATGAGGGCGGGTTGAATATGCATATTGAAGGTGACTGGTATCATTTTAAATTTCCCTATGGCATTTAGGGAGGCTGATTATGAACATAATTATCAGGAAAGCAGAAATTGACGATAGCCGCGGCCTGGGGCGCGTCCATTCGGAATCATGGAAGGCAGCATATAAGGGAATCGTTCCGGACTCGTTCCTTGAAGGAATTACTGCTGAAGGCAGGGAGAAAAAAATTGCGGATGCGATATCCCGGGGAACTGAAAGGATATATGTTGCGGTCCGGGAAAATCAGATCGTTGGTTTTACCTGCTTCGGAAAGTGCCGGGACGATGATGTGGATGATACCTTCGGTGAAATCTGGGGCATATACCTGCATCCCCAACACTGGAGAAAAGGGATAGGAGCGAAACTCATGCAATACGGCCTCTCATGCCTGAAGAATGAGGGATATAAAAAGGTAACGCTGTGGGTCCTGGAGAAAAACGAAAATGCCCGAAAATTCTATGAGAGGTTCGGGTTCAGGTATGACGGGACAAAGAAGGAACTGTACTTTGACGGTATCGTGCACGAGATTAGGTATGTAAGAGACCTGTGATGAAATACAGAGAAATGAGATGCTTGATTTTGTCCGCTTCGGTTTTCTTCGGTCCATGTGGACGAAGGACAAATCACAGGCGCTTAATGGAGGGGAGTCGACATGGAACTGAACAGGATCTGGGAACAGCGTATAAAGGACAACGGGGTTGATTTTGTATATTTCGTTGACATAACCTCACTGTCGGCAGACGTCATTGAAGATTACACGTGTGCCGTCCTCTTTGGGAAAGCCCTGTCAAAGGAATATATAAGTGCGATAAGAAACGGCCAGGTACCGAAAACCGTCAGTGACTAAAGTGAGAACATATATAACGGGATTCATATATAAAGAGGACCTGATAAATGGCCGGCAGTTTCAGTAAGCTGTGTGGTAAAATCACGGCAGGGGGAGTTGTGTTTTGGCAGAAGATATAAGGATCGTTTGAGTTATCTGAAGAAAACCTGTGTGATGTTGACATTCCGGACCTGGAGTTTGAGGTGTTCGGGTGCCTGGTGCCGGCATTTTCGGACGGGAAATGGCATTACGAAGAAGTTATCAGCGATGAAACGCGCTTGCATCGCTTCGCAGAAGATTGTGAGGATTACTCGGTATACATCGGCAATCCGAACCAGGCAGTATTTCTTGCATATGTCGGTCTAAAATGCGTCGGGAGGATACGGATCAGGAAGAACTGGAACAAATACTGCTATGTTGAAGATATACAGGTCAGCAGGGGATACAGGAAACAGGGCATAGCAAGCAGATTGCTGCAGGCGGCCGAAGCCTGGGCCAAAGAGCGAGGACTGCCCGGATTCATGCTGGAAGCGCAGGATTTCAACCTGGGCGCCTGCCGTTTTTATGCAAGGACCGGATTCATACTTGGCGGCGTTGATAACATGCTGTACTATAATACAGGGAACAGGGGAGATCTGGTGCTTATATGGTATAAGCTTTTTTGAAAAACAGTGCTGATCCTAAATGGATTGCCTTTGAAAAGCGGCGCTGATCCCGAATGGAGAGTCATACCTGGCGCCCGATCAAAGCCGACATATAAACCTGGAGGAGGTATGTTTATGGAAATGAAACAGTACCCGATACTTGAATTCGACGATTCGAGGGATGCGATAATCGATCCGTCGAATCTGATAAAACCGATCGAGGGGTGTGAGAGGTGCGTCATTACATTTTTCAGGGATGCTCTCGAAAAACTGGACTCTGAAGGCAGGCTGAAGCAGGTCGCAACTTTCTATAATGAAACGGCAAATATCCCGATCTATGAAACGTATGTGGGTGACAAAAAGGTGCACATAACATTGGGATTCGTGGGATCTGCGGGTTCCGCAGCTTTACTGGAGGAACTCATCGCGTATGGCTTCAGCAGGTTCATTGTTTGCGGCGGCGCCGGAGTACTGCGGAAGGATATTGCGGTAGGACACCTGATAATACCTGTTTCAGCGGTTCGTGACGAGGGAGCCTCCTACCACTATCTGCCTCCCTCCCGGGAAGTCGAGTGCGATGAAGATGTCATAAGGACCATCGAAGAGGATTTTATTGAACATAACATACAGTACATAAAAGCGAAGACCTGGACAACGGATGCGTGTTACCGGGAAACAAGAAGCAAAGCGGATCTCCGCAGGCAGGAAGGCTG
>JAAZKL010000261.1 GCA_012799845.1 Clostridiaceae bacterium | reverse complement strand
TCGAGGCAAACAACAGGATGATAGAAAGCATAAACGAGATATCTGCCGTAAGTGAAGAGGTGACTGCCAGCGCAGAAGAAGCATGTGCGCTTTCCGCTCAGAACATCGAAAAAGCCAGGGAAGCAGGTACATATGTAGAGGAACTGATCGAGACGTCGAAACAGATGGAAAGGTACCAGAACTGACATCCATGCAGCAGGACATGTATAGCAGAGGACATGATGGAGGAGCGATGAAAGGGATATTACTGCCCAGGCTGTATGTCGACAGCATTGCTGAAATAACCGCCGACGTACTGAAGAAGATCGGTATAAAGGGACTGATACTGGACATAGACAATACGTTGGTCCCGAACCATGTGGCTGATGCCGACGACAATGTGCTGGACTGGACAGACGCGATGAAAGCAGCCGGTTTCAAGCTGTGCATCGTATCGAACGGCGCGAGGAAGCGCGTGGAAAGGTTCAATGAAAAACTGGATCTTTTTGCAGTGCACAGGGCGATGAAACCAGCAAAGAGAGCCTTTTTGAAGGCCGGCATGGTGATGGGCCTCGAAAGCCGGCAGATAGCCGTCGTCGGAGACCAGATCTTTACCGATGTCTACGGGGGAAACCGTGCAGGCATGTTTACGATACTCGTAAAGCCTATAGACTGTAACGAAGGCATATTCGTGAAGCTGAAAAGGATCTTTGAAAAGCGGATACTCAGGGAGTTATCCGAAAACCAAAGCAAAGGTGTCAGCGAGGAGTTTTCAGATGATACTGGATAAAAGGACAGACGGCAGGACGAAACTGACAGGACTGATAGGCAATCCGGTGGAACATACCGTTTCGCCGGTCATCCATAACAGTCTTTTTTCATACATGGGCATAAACGGGATATATGTTCCCCTGAAGGTGGACGCATCCGGACTGGAGGCAGCGGTCAGGGGGCTGGCGGCGCTGGGGTTTACAGGGTTCAATGTTACCATTCCGTACAAGGAGGCTGTATGCAGACTTCTCGACGAAGCCGACGGGGAAGTCGAACTGCTGGGCGCCGTGAACACAGTCAGGATCAGGCGCGGCAGGCTGTATGGATATAACACCGACGGAGAGGGCTTCGTAACAGCATTCAAAAAACAGACCGGCACTGGTTTTTCCGGGAAAAAGATATGTATCCTGGGCGCGGGCGGCACTGCGAGGACGCTGGCGATAAAAGCCGTACAGGAAGGAGCCGGCGAGGTCTGCATAATAAACAGGACTGTATCGAAAGCAGAGGAAATAGCCGGATATATCAACGGGAAGCTGTTGGAAGGCAGCCGTCCCGGGAAACCCGTCCTGCCGCTGGCATCAGGTGCGGAGCAGGCCCATGCGGCGATCGATGAGGCCGATATCATTATAAATGCCACATCTGTCGGCATGTTCCCTGACACAGATGCAAACCCGGTGGACGATTCAGTTGAATACAGGTCGAAGCCGATAGCCTATGATGTCATATACAATCCGGTCGAAACCAGGTTCCTTCGCATGGCCCGGATGAAAGGCTGCAGGACGTATAACGGAGCCTGCATGCTGTTTTACCAGGGGATAAGGGCTTTCGAGATATGGATGGAGGCAAAGGTCCCTGATGACGTTTCGGAGGAACTCATGGCATCATTTTTAAAATACGTGGGAGTTTAGAGGGATATTTGCTTTTTATGGCGAATTAAGTACTGATTTTTGCAAAACAGGTGAGGTTATGTGGGCTTTTTATGTTTATGTTTTCATTCTGGGGCTGATCGTGGGATCTTTCGTGAATGTACTCATATACCGTATCCCTGCCCGCAAGTCCATCGTCGCGCCGCGGTCGGCATGCGTTTCCTGTGGGAAAAGGCTGACCGTGCCTGATCTTGTGCCGGTTTTCAGCTATATTTTCCTCAGGGGCAGGTGCAGGCACTGCGGGGCGCGCATTTCACCCAGGTACCCGCTGGTGGAGCTGCTGACTGCAGCCGTATTCGCTGTTTTGGCCATCAGGTTCGGGTTCTCGGTCCCTTTCTTCGCTTACGCATACCTGATGACGATACTGATTGCAGTGTTTTTTATAGATATCGACCACAGGATAATCCCAAACGGCCTGGTACTTGCGGCTTTGGCCGGAGGCCTTGTGTATTTTGCATGGAACTGTATTTCTCCGGCTCCCCAGGTTTTCGGCGATGATAAGTGGTGGACACCGTTGGCTGGTCTGCTCCCGGGGTCGGGGTTCCTTCTTTTCGTCGCGATAGTTGGTTCGATAATATACAGGACCGAAGATGCCATGGGGATGGGAGATGTGAAGCTGATGGCGCCGATCGGACTGTTCCTGGGCTGGAAGCTTTGCATAACCGCGCTGGCGGTGTCTGTGCTGCTGGGGGGGCTGATATCCATGGTCCTGATGCTCCTGGGCATCAAAAAGCGGAAGGACACTGTGGCATTCGGGCCGTTTATCGTTGCCGGCGCGTTCGTTACCATGATTTGGGGCTGGGAGCTTATGCAATGGTTTTTTAACTATATCAGTGCTTAATATACCGTAATCAAGCCAATTCAAACTGTCGGGGAGGAAATGGATATGGTACAGATCAAAAACTATATGGAAGACGTCGTATTCGGACAAATGAAGGAAGTGCTTACGGACATCAATATGTGCACCTGTGAGAAATGCCTGCTTGACATTGCAGCCATAGCGCTCAATGATCTCCCGCCGAAGTACGTGGTTACCGAAAAGGGAGAATTATACTCCAAGGTAAACACCCTTGGACAGCAGTTCGAGGTCGATGTGGTAGCTGCGATCACAAAGGCGGCAGTGCTTGTAAAAAGAAGGCCGCGTCACATCTGACCGGGTGTCCGGGAAGCTGCGGCAGGCCGGATAACGTTGTGATAAAGGGGAAACATATCAATATGCAGAAAAGAATAATCGTGATAAACGGTCCCAATCTGAATCTGCTTGGCACGCGGGAAACTGACGTGTATGGAACCGTAACGCTTGGTGAAATAGCTGCGGTCGTCATCGATGAAGCGCAGCGGCTCGGTATGGATGCGGATTTCATCCAGACAAATCATGAAGGCGATATCATCGACAAGCTCCATGAGTCCCGCGGCAAATACGATCTCGTGATCCTGAACCCGGGAGCATACACACATTACAGCATTGCGATCCGGGACGCGGTAAAGGCGGTGCAGCTGCCGTGTATCGAGGTGCATCTTTCGAACATCCAGGCAAGGGAGGATTTCAGGAGCAGGTCGGTGATCGCTCCCGTCTGCGCAGGGCAGATCAGCGGGTTCGGCGCGAACAGCTATATTTTAGCAGTCAGGGCGGCAGCATTGATGCTGGCTGAAAACAAAGGAGACATCGAATCGTGACAGTATATGGAAACAGGCTTAATAATATTCGCAGAAAAATGGCATCCACGGATATCGACGCGGTATTGGTCACAAAACGCGTGAATTACATGTATCTATCCGGTTTTACCGGTACTGCGGCCATACTTTTTATAAGCAGGGAACGGGCTGTCCTGCTGACCGACTTCAGGTACGTGGAACAGGCGGCGATGCAGGCGCCTGATTATGAGATAATACGCTATGTGTCGGATCAGTTCGGGGAAATAAACAAGCTTCTCGAAAGTGAAAGGATAAAGAGGCTGGCGTTCGAGGACTGCCATTTGTCCTACAAGCTGTACATGGAGTACTCGGAGAAGCTGAAAACGGATGGATTCGTTCCTTTGGGAGGCATGATAGAGGGGCTTCGCTGTATCAAGGACCAGACGGAGATCGGTCTGATCAGGAAAGCAGTCGATATCGCGGATGAAGTTTTTACACATATCCTTGGTTTCATAAAGCCCGGGACCACGGAACTCGACATTGCGGATGAGATCGAGCATTACATGAAACGTCTTGGCGCCGAAGGACCGTCCTTTGAAACCATCGTTGCGTCGGGGAAACGGGCGTCCGTGCCCCACGGGGTGGCATCCGAAAAGAAGCTGGAGCACGGGGATGTCGTGACCCTGGATTACGGGGCAATATATAAAGGATATTGCTCCGATATCACCAGGACCATATTTATCGGAAAACCCGATGAGGAGCTTGAAAAGATATACGGGATAGTCCTTGAAGCGAACAGGAAAGGGCTGGAGGCTGTCAAAAGCGGCATTCTTGCAAAAGAAGCCGACCAGGCAGCAAGGGATTTCATAAAGGAAGCAGGCTACGACGACAATTTCGGACATGGCCTCGGCCACGGGGTCGGTCTTGAGATACACGAAGACCCGACCCTCTCGTTCAGGAGCGACATGGTACTGAAAGACGGGATGGTCGTTACGGTGGAGCCAGGAATATATGTTCCGGACCTGGGAGGCGTCAGGATAGAGGACATGGTGGTCGTAAACGGCGATAATGCGCTTGTGCTGACAAAATCTCCCAAAGAACCGATCGTACTGTGAAACACCGCTTGTAATTAGAAATTTTTCCTTGAAATGCATGGTTTTTTATTTTAATATTATATGGGCATCAGTCAAACAAATAACGGAGGTAAGAGTTTATGATAACAGCAGGCGATTTCAGAAACGGATCGACTTTCGAACTGGACGGGCAGGTATTCCAGGTCGTGGAATTCATGCATGTGAAGCCCGGAAAAGGTGCTGCGTTCGTCAGGACCAAACTAAAAAACGTCATTACAGGAGCTACCATAGAAAGGACTTTCAGCCCTACGGACAAGATGCCGCGAGCCAATATCGAAAGAAAGGACATGCAGTATCTTTACAATGACGGAGACCTGTTCTATTTCATGGATGTGGAAACCTATGAGCAGCTGCCGCTTGGACCGGATGCAGTGGGAGATTCCCTGAAGTTCGTCAAGGAAAACATGACGGTGAAGATCCTGTCATACAAGGGAAATGTATTCGGCATTGAGCCTCCTACATTCGTAGAACTCGAAGTGACCCATACTGAGCCAGGGTTCAAAGGCGATACCGCAACCGGCGCGACGAAGCCCGCAGTAGTAGAAACAGGCGCATCCGTGAAAGTGCCCCTGTTCGTCAACCAGGGCGATGTGATAAGGATCGATACGAGGACCTGGGAGTATCTTGAGAGAGTATGATGTTTGAATAAATTTCCTGCACGGGGAGATATTATAGTCAGTATATCACTTATTATAACTTACGTATCCGGTCATTGTGCGATCGGTTATCATGGAGGTGCTTATGAATTATCTTAGAGAAAGAGTGGCTTATCTGAAAGGGCTGGCGGATGGTATGAAGCTGGACACTTCGACAAATGAAGGCAGGCTTCTCAAGGCGGTACTGGATGTACTGGATGATATAGCCCTGGCTGTGGACGACATCGAAGAGACCCAGGAACAGCTCAGCGAACAGGTGGATGAAATAGATGAGGATCTGGCTGAGATAGAAAACCTCTTGTACGATGTGGATGATGACGAAGAAGAATATTGCGATGATGACGATGAGGATTACGATGATGAGGATGAGGATGAAGAGGAACTGGTCGCACTGGAGTGTCCTCTTTGCGGCGAGACAGTAAACCTGGAAGATGCGTTCATAAGAGGGAATACTGTCCTCTGTCCCCATTGCAGCAAAGAGATCGAGATCGAATTCGAATGTGACTGCGAAGAATGTGAAGACAGCGAAGATGCTGAGGACTGAGGTTGCCGGGATATAAAATGACACAGGCGGGACCTGGAGACAGCCGACCCGCCTTTTTGGTTTTATGGGGTGGATGCTATGAGCGGCAAGGCAATACTAAAAGAGATATGGGAATGGATCGTCATCTTCGGGGCGGCATTCATACTTGTGGCTTTGCTGAATACAGCGGTTTTCTCGACCACACAGGTGAGACAGACGTCGATGCAGGACACCCTGATGGAAGGCCAGCATCTGCTGGTGGGAAAAATCAGCTATGTTTTTGGCGAACCTTCCAGGGGAGATATCATAGTGTTCCTCGAGAACAGGTATCCGGAGAACTACTTCGACAAAGTCAGGATATTCATCACTGATGTGGGAGACATTTTCAAACCTGCCGAAAGGAAGACACATGTAAGGATGGTAAAGAGAATCGTAGGGATCCCCGGTGATGAAGTGGACATACATGACGGGAAAGTATTCGTGAACGGCAGGGAGCTTGAAGAAGAGTATGTGAAGGGTGTGACTTTCCAGAGGGAGCAGCCGCTGCCGATAAAACTGAAGGAAAGCGAATACTTCGTACTGGGTGACAACAGGGAGGTCAGCAAGGACAGCAGGACATTCGGAACAGTAAAGCGCAGCCAGATAGAAGGGAAGGCAGTTTTCAGGTTCTGGCCTTTATCTGTGTTCGGATCCCTGAAGTAAAGCACACTGATCCTGAAACAACAGCATAATTATTGGGTATGGTGACACTCCTCGGTTACGGGTACTCCTCTTTGGCTGAGGAATGTCAAACAATCCTTATTGAAGGAAGCAGGCCTGGAGACAGGCCTGTTTTTTTATGTGTTCTTTAAGTCATAAAAGTGGACAAAGCCAAATAATTATAAGTAAACGGATAAGACAGGCCAATGTTCCGGAATCAAAACTGATCGATGTGGGGGGTCAGCCGTGAAAGAAGATAACGGGAATAAATTATCTGCAAAAAGTACAAGCAGTCTGAGGAAAGATATACTGCCGCTGATCTCCGGCAGAGTGGCTGCCGCTGTTTCCGGGGCGCTGATCTATGGCCTGGAGCCGCTGGAAGAGATACGGCTCAGGGCCGGAAAGCCGCTTGTACTGCAAAACTGGTCCCGGGAGTGGTTCATCGGCAGTGACGGGCTGCCTGCAGCAAAACCGGCAGGAAGCTTTATCGTTACCCGGGAGGATATAAGGACAACCCTGGAGCTTATGAGTGAAAACTCGGTATATGCTTACCAGGATGAAATCAAAAACGGGTTTATCACGATCAGGGGAGGACACAGGGTCGGCATCGCGGGAAGGGCTGTCCTCGACGGCGGCTCGGTCAGAAATATAAAGGATATTTCGGGGCTGAACATACGCATTTCAAACCAGATATTCGGCTGTTCCTCGAAAGTACTGCGGTATTTGATTAAAAACGAGACAGATATTTACAACACGCTGATTATATCGCCTCCACAGTGCGGCAAAACCACCATTCTCAGGGATATTGCAAGGAATATAAGCAACGGGGTGCCGGAAATGGGCTTCAGGGGAATAAAGGTGGCCATAGTCGATGAGAGGTCAGAGATCGCGGCGTCGCTGAGGGGTGTGCCGCAGAATGATGTCGGCCTGAGGACAGATGTGCTGGATGGCTGTCCCAAGAGCATCGGCATGAAGATGATGATCCGGTCAATGTCGCCCAAAGCTATCATCACAGATGAGATAGGGAATGACGGGGACAGGGAGGCTGTCCACAGCGTGTTGAATGCCGGCGTCAGGATAATCACCACGGCCCACGGCTATAACATATCAGAGCTCAAGAGCAGGAGAGAGGTCCTTAAGCTCATGGAAGACAAGGTTTTTGACAGGTATATCGTGCTTGATGATTCGGAAGGGCCCGGAACGCTGGCGGAGGTCGTGGATGGGAAGACCATGAAGGTGATAGGGGGGGCGGGCCATCGTGTTGTTTAAAATCATCGGAAGCCTGGTCGTATTGCTGTCCAGCAGTTTTCTCGGGTACATCATGTCAAGGGACTGCAGCAAAAGACCGCAGCAGCTCCGCCGTATGCAGAACCTCCTGCAGATGTTCGAGAACCAGATAACCTATTTGTCCGATGTGCTGGCTGAGGTGTTTGAAAGGATAGGCAGGGCAGGCGGCGAAACAGGCATTTTTTTCATAACCGCCGTGGAACTGCTTAAAAAAGGCCAGGCATCAAGTGCATCAGAAGCGTGGGAAAAGGCGGTGAAAAAGTGCATCAGGATGACAGCACTCAATAAAGAGGATGAACAGGTGCTGCTGTCCTTCGGCAGATCGCTGGGAAACACGGATCTTGACGGACAGATAAGGAATATACGCCTTACCCTGGGGCAGCTTGCCATGCAGGAAAGAAAAGCTGAGGAAAACAGGAAAAAGAACGAATCCATGTACAGAAGCCTCGGGATACTCGGGGGGATGGCCGTCGTGATCGTTCTTGTGTAAAAGAATCACTTCGAAAAGGGGTTGTGCGGAACTATGGGTATTGACTTGATCTTCAGGATAGCTGCGATCGGGATCCTGGTGGCGGTGCTCAACCAACTGCTGATCAGATCGGGGAGGGAAGAACAGGCAATGATGACTACACTGGCGGGTCTGATAGTAGTGCTTTTGATAATCGTGAAAGAGATAGCGGTCTTGTTCGACACTGTAAAAACCATCTTCAAACTTGACTGACAAAAGGGATCGGAGCGCATGAATGAGTGTGTACAGAGGAGATAATGCATGGAGATATTTCAGATCGTCGGCATCGGTCTTGTTTCAACCGTCATCATGATCATATTGCGGAGGCAGAAGCCGGAAATAGCGGTACAGGTCGGGATAGCTGCGGGAGCGCTCATATTTCTGCTCATCGCGGCAAAATTGTCTGCAGTGGTCGACTTTCTTGAAGAATACGCTGCAAGGGCTGAGATCAGGCCGATGTATTTCACTGCTGTGCTGAAGATCACGGGCATAGCCTATATAACTGAATTTGGTGCTGAAATATGCAGGGACGCGGGTGAAGGCGCCATTGCGGCAAAGATCGAGATGGCCGGAAAGGTGATCATAGTAGTTCTGGCGATACCGGTTATCTCGTCGCTGATCGACCTCGTCCTGAAAATCATGCCTTAACGGAGGATAAACAGTATGATTTGCCTGAAGCTGCAAAAATACCTTTTAGTCCTGCTCGTATCGATATCGGCTGTGTTCCTGTCGATGACATCCGAATGCCGCGCCGAAACCGGCACAAAGGCTGAAGATGTCATGAGGAAGGAAACCGCCGGTATCATCGAGAGACAATATGAGGCAGGCGGGATAGACAAAATCAGGGATGGGATCGAGAAGTACACGGATGAAGAGGCCATGGAACTGTTCGTGGGATATGACGCGGACCGGCTTATGAATGATCTTGCCAGAGGAACGATGGCCCCGGATTTGAAAGGGATCGGCAGCAAAGCGCTTGGTTTCTTTTTCATAGAACTTTATCAGAATATGGGTGTCCTTGTTAAAATCACCGTACTGGTCGTTATATGCGCACTGCTGAAAAACCTCCAGGCGGGGTTCATGAGTGAAGGCGCCGGGCAGGTCGCCTTCTATGTCTGCTATATGGTAATGATATCGATATTGCTTGTCAGTTTTGGAACGGTAATGAAAATGGGGATCGGGGCCATCGACCGCATGATCGGCTTCATGTATGCCGCCGTCCCTGTTATGATGGCTCTGCTTATTTCCGGAGGGAACATCACAGCCGGAGGCATACTTCACCCGGTAATGCTTCTGATAGTGGAAGCTTCTGCCACAATTATAAGGAACGTATTCATCCCGCTTGTTTTCATATCCGCCGTACTGGCCATAGTGAACAATATATCGGAAAAGAACCAGCTTACGAGATTAGTGAACCTGGTTAAACAGATAGTGTCATGGTCCCTGGGCATCATGCTCACCATTTTCATTATTGCCGTTTCACTGCAGGGAACGTTGGGGGCGGTGATAGACGGCGCGACGCAAAAGGCGACCAAATTTGCTATAAGCACGTTCATACCGATAGTCGGCAAAACTCTTTCAGATGCCGCGGATACAGTAATAGGATGTACGCTGATGATCAAAAACGCGGCGGGGATAGGAGCCATGACAGGCATATTGCTTCTTTGCGTCCTG
>JAAZKL010000260.1 GCA_012799845.1 Clostridiaceae bacterium | reverse complement strand
GCACTGTTGGTTTTATCATATATGAAGCTGGTAGGCTCAACATTTAATCCGTTTATTTACTTCAGGTTTTAGAGGTGCAGATAGTGACTGGTTTTGACGAGACAAAAGCTGTGGCTGGTTTTAAAGAGACAGCAACTATGACCGATCCTGATGAAACAGCATCCGTGGCTGACGCAGGGAAGCAGCCAACTGCAAAACGCGCTCCCCTGGTATTTTTTACGGTCGCTTTCTGCGCATTTTTAGCTGCCGTTTTGATAACCACGCTCAGCAAAAATAATGTGACGGCTTCGTTCTTTGAGAACCGGGCTCTTGAAAAGACGCCTGTTTTCAGCCGCGACAGTTTCCTCAGCGGGGAATATTTCGAAGACTGGGAAAACTGGTTCACGGATCATGTCGCAGGCCGGGAGACGATACTTAAAGCAAGCACATGGTTTGAACTTGAGCTTCTGCATAAACCGGCAGTCAACGATGTAGTAGTACAGGATGATATACTCCTGGGGTTCAACAAGTATGGACACTGGGATACTTCCTACCTCGAAACCGAATCGATCAGGATGGCCGAAAAGTTCCGGGCTTTTTCCGATTTTGTGGAGGAATCGGGCGGAGTCTTCTATTTTGTCGGACTGCCGGACCAGTACTCATATTTCAACCATCTGTACCCTGACTATATGGAAAACAGGGAATGGGTGCTGGATCCCATGCATGAATGCTTCACAAAGGTCATGCGGGAATATGGGGTCAATTACATCGATATGCGTTCAGTGTATGACGAACTGGGCAGGCCAATGGAGTTCTATTCCCTGACAGACCACCATTATTCGTTTTATGGCGCCCTGACCGCATACCAGGTATTGCTTGGCAGGATTAACGAAGATACGGGCATGGGGCTGAAAATCCTTACATCCGACGACATGCAGATAAAGGAACTGCCCAACCCGTACCTGGGTTCCCGCAACCGAAAGCTCCATGGCCTGCGCTATATGCAGGAGCATGCCGCATATTACGTCCTCAATGATCCGATCCCTTACTCGCGCTGGGACAATGGCCGGCAGACAGATGCCCCGATATTTAACATGCCCGGCAGCGATACCGCGATAATAAGCTATGGCTTTTATATGGGGCAGGATTACGCGGAAACCATAATACGCACATACCGCGATGAACTGCCGAACGCCCTTATTTTCGGCGAATCGTTTACAAATGCGATGGAAACCCTGCTTTACACCGCGTTCAATGAGACACGAAGCCTTGACATGCGCCATTACAGTGAAAAAACGCTCCGGCAATACGTCGAGGAATACCGGCCGGATGTAGTTATATGTATCAGGGACGACACAGCGTTCTTTACTAAAACCGGCAATGGGGCTGTTGATTAAAAAGAAAGATATGGTATAATCAGACTATTATACCATGCAAAATAGAATTGCACGGAAAGGAAGGATAATGATGAAAAAACTTCCAAAGTATCTGATCATTTCAATTATCATCGTTGCTGTATTCATCGGCATTGGCTACATTTCGTACATCACCACGGGTGAAGCCTGGCTGACAGTGAGAACATACGGCGGTGAAATGACAGGTAACATAGGGATAGGATTCATGGTCGATAGTTATTATCCCTTGGTTCGGGATGGATTACCGTCATATGGAGGAAGCCGGTTTTATATAGCACCCGTTTCAGTAGTTGTTTTCATCGCGCTGTTTACCGGCATACAGTACCTGGTTTCTGTCATTTTCCGCAAAAAAGGCACCAACGCGTCTGTTTAAATAACTGTTTACCGGCAGCATATATTGACGACCTTATTTGGGGGCCTGCGGGAATAGATGCTATTCCGCCTGCGGGAATAGATGCTTTCCGCCTGCGGGAATAGATGCTATTCCGCCTTTCGTGGAAAATGCCGTTCCGCCACCCATGGATTATGGTGTTTCATCTCCTGCTGCAACTAAAGTTAAGTCCCCAGGAATAACAAAAAGCCCCGTCTCTCAAGAGACGAGGCCTTGCCCGCGGTACCACTCTAATTGACCCTTACCTCAAAGAAATTCCCTGCTGCAGAAAACTCCTTCTGAAAGGATCCACTCTTTCGATGGCCATCACCATCTATCCCTGTAACGGGGAAATCCGGCACACCCTACATTGTCGGGCTGCAGCTCACAGGTGAGTTCAAAGGAACGAAGCTGCCGAATTCACACCATCATCGGCTCTCTGGGAACTCCACAATCCTTATACTATTCCCGGTCATCGCTTTTTCTGTTATTCATTACGTTTTTAGTTTTAACTATTTTATCCCAATATATGCGTCAAGTCAATACTTTCGTGAAAACCACTATCCGGAAAATCTGTCTGTTTGGTTGAAAACGGTCCGTAAATCGAGAACTGTCACTTTAGCTGAAAACGGTCCATAAATCCAGAACCGTCACTTTAGTAAAAAGCGCCCTCAAAAAAGAGAGCGCTTTTCTATTTAATTAAAATTCCCTGATACTCTTGTGCACTTCTATTCTTCCCTTAGCTTGCAGCCTTCAGAGAACTCTGGCGAGCAAGCATCCTCATTTTGCATCGCATATGATCCATTGCTGTCGTTTGGCTTATTCATAAGTTCAAAATCCTTGTCATCCTTTTTCAAACTGCAAATATCTTTCTTATCCATAACCACGCACCCCTTCAAAATATCTCTTACACAGCAGTTTCCGCTTCAGCCCTATAAACTGATTAAAGTAATATTACCCTCAATACGGCGTTAATAAACAAATAATGGCTGCTGTTGTACCGTTTAAACTTCTGGGTGGTTCTGTTTATCAGATTTGATTTCAACAAGATCCATATGTACCTCCTGTTTCATGACACACTTCAAGTCCGTTTTCCGTAAGCAGATAAACCTTATCACATACCTCGCCAAGGTATTTTCGGTCATGGGAAACACTGATGATAGCGCCGCCAAAGTTTTTTAATGCTTTTCTTACAACAGGCCCGGAGAGAGGACTGAAATTTCGTGTAGGTTCATCGAGCAGAAGCACATTGGCGTTCCGGAGCACCATATCCAAAAACAATATCTTTGCTTTCTGACCGCCGCTCAATGAGCCGATCTTTCCGGTCATCTCTTCATGGGTAAAGCGCATACAGCCCATATAGGTTCGAGCACGAGTAATATCTTCTTTCGTATAATTATCAGCAAGATACTGCACAGGCGTTTTGCTGTAATCAAGCTTTTTCGCATAATCCTGCGGCATGAAGTAAGGTATGATGTCCCGCCTTTCCTTCAATTTCTCCCATAAAACCGCAAGCAGCGTTGATTTACCGGCACCATTTTTGCCAATGATGCCAATATGCTCGCTTCCGGAGACAAAAAGCCTGATATTCCTGGACAAGATTTTTTCGTCTATTTGCAGTTCAGGGAGAAAGAAATCAAGGATGACTTTTCCATTTGGAATAGTAATATCATCATTAAATTTCGTGAGAATGGCTTCCTCTTCCTCCGGGAAATCGAGAAAGTCTTTAGCTTCACGTTCAAAGCGTTTTCTTTGCGCCAGAACAGATTTCATCTTCTTCTTAAGAAGCCTTGCCCCGCCAGGGTCCTGGCGGGTTATTACCCGTTGTTCATGATCTACGCGGTTGTATATTTCCTGCCATCTTTCCATTTGCTTTTCATAATCATCACGTTGCTTTTTAGCCAATTGAGCCTGTTTGCTAAAGGCTTGTTTCCGCAGTGACAGATACTCCCTATAGCTTGCGTGTGTCACAGTGATACGGGGTTTGCTTT
>JAAZKL010000259.1 GCA_012799845.1 Clostridiaceae bacterium | reverse complement strand
TCCAAGACAGAACCCGGCTTACAGACTTACTCATCAAATAATGGAGGCAACAGTCATTCAGACTGGTGCCTCTGTTCTTTAATACAGAATTTTTTCGCCTGATTAAGCAATAATATATAGCGTACTCAAGGAAAAATGTATCGGTGTGAAGAGGTTCATATGAAAAATGATGACACGGGCGATTTTGAACGGCTGGCTGCAGACACGGCCGAGCAGACTGAAATAAACAGGGAAAAGGAAAAAATCGATGAAGTAAAAGAACTCGGAAGGATGACCGTATCGAATCCGAGAGGCAATATACACTGCCTTACCGTAATCGGGCAGATAGAAGGGCATATCATCCTGCCTCCGCAGAACAAGACAACAAAGTATGAACATGTAATACCGCAGCTGGTCGCAATCGAGGAAAACACCGGGATCGACGGCCTGCTCCTGATACTGAACACAGTAGGGGGAGACGTTGAAGCCGGGCTCGCGATAGCGGAGATGGTAGCCAGCATGAAGAAACCGAAGGTCTCCCTCGTTCTTGGAGGAGGTCACAGCATCGGAGTCCCCATGGCTGTATCGACCGATTATTCCTATATCGCTCCGTCCGCTACGATGACAATACATCCTATCAGGCTGAACGGACTTGTCATCGGGGTACCGCAGACATATGAGTATTTTGACAAAATGCAGGAAAGAGTCGTACAGTTCGTTGCGAAGAACTCAGGTATATCCAGGGACGAATTCAGGAAGCTCATGCTAAAAACAGGCGAGCTTGCCAATGATGTCGGGACGGTCCTGTTTGGGGAAGATGCCGTCAGGTGCGGACTGATAAATGAAGTCGGCGGCCTTGCGGACGCGCTGGGCAAGCTGTACGAGCTGATAGAACAGAGAAAAGCAGATAATGATAAGGGGAAAATCCTGCCGGGAGGTGAACTGCAGTGATCCTGCATTCCATAGTTCCTGCGGAAACAGTATTCAACGGTTACGGCGGCGTGTCCGACATAAATTGTTTCGAAGCGACATACAGGGGCGAAAAGGTGGTCGTTGCCCGGATGAAGAATGGCCAATGTGTGATATCAAGGCTTCTGAGCACTAAGCCTTCATCATATCTTGATCCGGCGTTCCAGCCGGGCAGCATTGTGCCTGAAGACGAACTGAAATAGAAAGGGCTGTCTTCCGGCAGCCCTTTAGATTCCGGATCATTCGAGCCTGAACCGTGCGATGGCTTCATGCAGTTCCTGGGAAGATATCCTGAGTTCCTCTGCAAACCGGGACAGTTCTTCGATAAGGGAAAGCTGTTCCTCTGTAGAGGCAGTAACTTCTTCCGTGGAAGCCGCTGTTTCCTGGGAGACGGCCGAAATATTCTGGATGGAATTTATGGCCTGAGTCTTGTTTTCTTCCATTTCCACGACTCCGGACATTATGTGCTCTACATGTGCCGACAGGTTTTCCATCGAACCCATGATGTTCCTGAAAATTTCTAACGTCTTCTGAACAGCTTCATTTTGCGATTTCAGGATAGCTTCGGCGTCAGATGCCTTGTCTGCTGTCCTGGCAGTCTGGTCCTGTGTGGTCTTTATTATATTCGAGATCTCGCGCGCCGATTCCATTGAAAGTTCCGCAAGCTTCCTGACTTCATCGGCAACGACGGCAAAACCTTTTCCTGCTTCTCCGGCCCTTGCGGCTTCTATCGCGGCATTGAGCGACAGGAGGTTTGTCTGGTCGGCAATGCCGCTGATGACCTTGATTATCTTGCCGATGGATTTGGAGTGGACTTCCATGTTCTTGATGTCTTCTATTATCTCCCTCGTGATATCCGTCGTCCTGCCGGCCTTGACATCGAGATCCTCTATGGTCGAAAGCCCATTTTCGGTCAGTGTCTTTGTGTTCCCGGTCAGTTCGTCGATAAGCTTTGCGCTGTTGATAACATCGTTGATCTTTTCGTCCAGTATGCTTATCTTTCTGACGCCCTGTTCGGCATCGGACGCCTGCGCGGAAGCGCCTGACGCTATTTCTTGTATTGCGCGGGTTATTTCCTTAGATATGTTTGATACCTGTTGCGATGTTGATGAAACGACGTCCGTGGAACCGGTGACCTTCCCGGCGACTCCTGATGCCTGTTCTATAAGATCACGCATATTGGCGATCATGGAATTTATGCTCCTGGTCAGCAGGCCGAGTTCATCTTTCCTCCTGGACTGCAGGGAGACGGTCAGATCTCCTGAAGCTGCCCTGGCGGAAGCATTTATGATCCTGTTTATGGTCCTGCCCATGCTGTTGGCCATCAGCATGCCGGTGACAAAAGCTATAACAGCGGCAACGATGCAGAAAACCAATGTAGATATTATTATCTGGCGTGTCGATGACTGGAGGATACGGGCGGGTATGAGTGTTAACAGCACGTTGCCGGTCTGCGATATCTTCCTGTAGATCATAAGGTAATTTTCACCGCCCAGGGCCACGTTTTCCGTACCACTTATATCCTCGGAACTGATTATATTCCTGTAGAATCCCTGCTCGGTGAGAGTGCTGGTACCGGTCACATCGTCACCGTTCGCGATGACCCTGCTGTCAGGGGTGACGAGGATGAACTGCTGGCCGTCATGCATCATCTGTGCTTCACACAATTCCCTGATCACTTCGGACTTTACGTCAATAACCAGGAGTCCGACCGTTTGCATGGTCGTGGCATTACGGATGTATCTGACGAAGGAC
This sequence comes from Clostridiaceae bacterium, assembly GCA_012799845.1. Lineage (GTDB taxonomy): Bacteria > Bacillota > Clostridia > Acetivibrionales > DTU013 > DTU013. Next base: position 3,234 of record JAAZKL010000259.1, on the reverse strand, counting down.
ATCGAGTAAGAGTCCACAGACAGGCCGAGTTTGCCATCGATTTCCGGATGCAGTCCGCGCCATGCTTTTCCCGAACTGTCCGATTCGAGCATTTTTATTAAGGGTGTATCGGCGATATCGCCATACCCGATGTCTGTTTCGGAAGTGGTGGAAAAAGTATTAAGGCTTTCATTTGTCGGGATGACCAGGATGCGGTTTATTTCAGGACTGAACTGGGCTATGTTGTTCAGTATCATACCGGCCTTTTTCAGCGCGTCCCTTCTTTCAGCAACATCTTCGCGCCTGTAAGTGTTGGTCAGGTAGTGCTGTATGTCGGAATCGGACAAAATCTGGCCGGACACGTTTTCCACCTTCTGGAGCACGACCTCGAGGTACATCCCGCTGTTTTCCAGTGAGACGACGGACGACTCCTCGATGTTTCTCTTTGCCATTCTTGAAGTATTCATATAGGTTAGTGTTCCCTGGACTGCGATCATTGATATCGGTATTAGAAAAACCAGGATCAGCTTAGTGCGTATCTTCCTGATATCTTTGAAAAACTGCGGCAAGCGCAGCAAAAAATTAAAGACAGATCGGAATGATTTTCCAATAATTGCTACCACTCTCATATGTCACCTGCTTTCATTATTGAAAAATTTATACATATATAAATAATTAGACAAAAGATCCTGAAACCCTCTTTCAAAAAGGCTGTTTTTTCGCAGGCGCCTGTGTTGCTGTACAAGTCTGGAATATGTAACAGGAATATGGTATATTGGTAATGGAAACTACCCTTAAAATGATAAGTCCACCGGAGGTGTAATTTTGAAGGGCAAAAAAGCACGAAAGAAAAAGCGCGTGGCCGAAAAGCAGGCTCAAATGGCGTACTTTAATGAAATACAGGGTATCCTGGTGCTCGCTCTCGGAGTGCTGATGCTGTTGAGCTTTTACATAAAAAATTCGATAGGGCAGTTCGGTGTATTCATAAGAGATGCTTCTCTCGGAATACTGGGCATACCAGCATTTCTTGTCCCTCCGCTGGTGATCCTGTACGGGGTCCTTTTGATAGCGGCATATGACAAATTGGACATGAGTAAAAAGCCATTGTATGTGTTCATACTGTTTGCACTGGTGTCTGCGCTGATCCAGACAGGAGGCTATAAACCGGAAAGTTACACCGGCCTTGCCCCTATAAAGGCACTGGAAAAATTTTACATCGAAGGCACCGAACTATCCGGGGGCGGAGTGATAGGAGGACTTATCAGCCTCCCGTTCCTTGTGACATTCCACGTACCCGGGACCATTATCATTCTGACAGCGCTGTCACTTATAGACATAATCCTGCTGACCAACAAGTCGATCGCGGATTTCTTCAGAAATATCAGGACTTTTTTTATACAGAGGAAAAAGAAACAGTTGGCTGAAGAAACCGATTACGACGATATACAGCCTGCAGTGGTGGAAGACGGGGATGAGATCGCACTGCGTTTCGACAAGCCAAAGGTGATAGATTTCAGGATAGAAAAGACGGCAAGAGAACTCAAAAAACAGCAAAAAAGCAATGAAAGATCTGCTGGCAGGAAAGCTGCCCTTAAGGAAGTCGACGTATTTGATGAAGAAGATGCCGCCGATCCCGGGGAGCCGCCCCTGGACCTGATCATCGGAGACATCAAAAAGTCGAAGGGCAGAAAAAAAGCAGCCCGGAAAAGCACTGATGCCGTCAGGGCGGAAGATGACGGTCCGGGACTCCAGGAGATCGTTATAAAGGGACCCGCGGCGGCAAAAAAGCAAAATGTGAAACACGCTTTCCCGCCATATGACCTGCTTATTGAAGAAGCTTCAGATGCGGGGAGCAGCCGGAGTTACCGAAGCCAGGCGCTGGAAGGGGCCAAAAAGCTGGAAGAGACGCTGTTCAGCTTCGGCGTTTCCGCAAAGGTCATCAACGTGGCGAGGGGGCCTACGGTTACCAGGTATGAACTGCAGCCGAGCGCGGGCGTCAAGGTGAGCAGGATCGTAAATCTTTCGGATGATATAGCGCTGAACCTGGCAGCGCCAGGAATAAGGATAGAAGCGCCTATCCCCGGGAAGGCAGCCATAGGCATCGAGGTGCCCAACAGGGAAATAAACATGGTCCGCCTGAGGGAAGTGCTGGAATCGGATGAATTCACGCAGCATCCTTCAAAGCTGGCGTTTGCCGTGGGGAAGGACATATCGGGAGAGCCGGTCATAGCGGATATAGCAAAGATGCCCCACCTGCTGATAGCAGGCGCCACTGGCTCGGGAAAAAGCGTGTGCATCAACTGCATCATAGTGAGTATTCTTTACAAGTCGGCGCCTGACGAGGTCAAGCTTCTTTTGATAGATCCCAAGGTCGTTGAACTCGGCGTATATAACGGCATACCCCATCTGCTGATCCCCGTGGTGACCGACCCTAAAAAAGCTGCCGGAGCACTCGGCTGGGCGGTCCAGGAGATGGTTAACCGGTACAGGCTTTTTGCTGAAAAAAATGTCAGGGACATCAGGGGTTACAACGATTTGATGGCCCGAACCGGCGAACAGCCGATCATGCCGCAGATAGTGATTATAATAGACGAACTGGCGGATTTGATGATGGTAGCCCCCAACGAAGTAGAGGACGCCATCTGCAGGCTCGCACAGATGGCAAGAGCTGCCGGCATGCACCTCGTACTGGCGACGCAGAGGCCGTCTGTGGACGTTATCACAGGAGTCATCAAGGCAAACATACCGTCCAGGATTTCTTTTGCTGTTTCCTCCCAGGTGGATTCGAGAACGATACTCGACATGGCCGGAGCGGAAAAGCTCCTCGGAAGGGGAGACATGCTGCTGCATCCTGTGGGCAAACCGAAACCGATCAGGATCCAGGGGGCGAACATAACCGACGAAGAGGTCGAAAGGGTCGTCGCTTATGTAAAATCCCAGGGAGACGCCGAGTATGACGATGACATCATAGAAGAAATAAACAATGACGGATCGCATGCGGACAGCGACGGAGACGACAATGACGAACTGCTCCCCCAGGCTGTCGAGCTTGTGATCGATGCGGGACAGGCGTCGGTTTCCTTTATCCAGCGCAAATTCAGGGTCGGCTATGCAAGAGCGGCAAGGATAATAGACCAGATGGAAGCCAGGGGGATCGTAAGCGGATACGAAGGGAGCAAACCGAGGCAGGTTCTCATAACAAGGCAGCAGTGGCACGAGATGCAGATGGCTCAAAAGGATGAATAACTAAAGGAG
>JAAZKL010000258.1 GCA_012799845.1 Clostridiaceae bacterium | reverse complement strand
TAAATTAATACAAAAAGGTCAGAAGCATTCATTTTTCATTGAATGAGGCGCAATATACATTAACAGGCCCGTTGCAGCTTCAGACCCTGTCTATCCTGCCACCGGAGGGAATAAGAAGTTGATGATGAAATTCTTACTGTAAAACGTCGATGCAAACAGCGATGACTCTATCCCTTCAAATACAGGTGCAAAACCTGGATTCGAATTGAACAGCATCAGTGCGGCGCACAATATGTAAACCGCAAGTATGCCCTGCAACGCCCCCAGTATCAGCCCGCCGATCTTGTTGACCTGTTTGAACACAGGCAGGCGGGCTACACCGTTCAGCAGCTTTCCTATGAGCGCGAGCACGATTTTGAGCACGATGAAAACAACAATCAGGCTCAATACGGAAATGATCATGGCTGCAAGCTCATGTCCCACGGCGTCCAGAATGCTGCTGATATCCAGCAGTTCGGACGGCGGCGGCAGGTTTTTGAGCAATGAAGACCTGAACATTTCAGGAAGCGGGACTGTTACAAGCACCTGTTCGGCTCCCCTGGCTCCCGCCTCCGCGGCCTGCGGGGATGACAGGGCGTTCCGGCTCCAGACTTCCATGTTGTTTACGATAGCCCTTTTTATGCTTTCATATATCGGTGTGTTTTGGAGCAAACGCGCCAGCACCGGCGACAGTTTGATGGATAAAAATATACATACTACATAGGATACCAGCTTGTAGACAGACATTATAAAGCCCTTGAAAAGCCCGATAACTGCAAATACCCCGATGATGCCTATTACGGCAAAGTCGCTCCAGTTCATTTCCCAACCGCCTTTCTTTTCCTGTGTTGTTCATGCCACAGGAACCATTCCGGGACTGCCGAAAAAGTCACTTTTTTAGAGAAATCAAGTACTGAAACCTGCAAAACCTCGTTGTTATTTTTTCAAAAACAGTACTTTTTCAGCTGTCTCGAACCATTCCTCTGACTATGACCATGACACTGACGCTGATTCTGATCCTGACCCTGAACCTGTTCCTGTCTCTGCTGCTTCCTCTGCCCTGCCTCAGGCACAGGAAAGGTTCCATGCCTAGATACCTATTATCGTGATCCCGCCTTCCGTGATCACTGCTGCCTGTTTTTTATTGAAAAGGTGCACCTGCTGTATTTTTTCACCTGCATTGTATATGCATGTGTTGATGCCGCGGTCATTGTAAAAGTATACAATATCGTCTGTATAAACGGAAACCATTCCGCTGACGGCGTCCAGGCCTTTCGGAACGCCCTGCAGCTTCACTGATATCTCCTTTTTGCCTTCGGCAGTGTAAACGTTCAGGACCGCGCCCTGGTCCACCTGGGCGGCCACTGCGAACCGACCGTCCCCGGCGGTATCTGCACCTGCCACGCTTCTGAACTGCTCCTTCCAGCCGACTTTCCCGGCCGGGTCGATGTAAGCTGCGGCATCGTCTCCTGCTGCAAAAATGCTGTCGTCGCTGTTGAACCAGAAAAGAGGCATAAGGTCGCCGGACGAATCAAATGAGACTTCCGTCAGTTCCCTTCCCTCCATGTCGAAGAACCTGTACCGCGAATATGGCCCCACAGCGCCTGTGGCGACCGCGGACAAAACCAGGTGCTTCTTTGACGGCGACACTCCCGCAGACACGGCAAAATCCGTGGCTATTATCTTGCGGAAAAGCTCGATGCCGTGCTGTTCATAAACTCTGACCACATTATTGTCCCTTTTGGCTGATGTGACAACAGTAACATAACCGTCGTCGCTTATTTCCGCATTCAGGATGGGATCGTCCGTCCTGTCCTGCCAGCGTATAGATTCGCCGTCCAATACACAGATCTCTGTCGATCCGGCATTGACCGCAAGCAGCCTCGACCCGTTGGTCTTTACAATGGGATCATCGAACCCGATGCCCTCCGACCTCTGTATCACGCCTTTTTTATCAAGGAACATCATCCCGCTTTTGCTGCACTTTACGATATTGCCTTTGTACAGTGCAAACCCGGGCTTTTCTCTCGTGTCGAACGCAAAGGAGTACTGGACCTCGGCAGCCTTTGCTTCCCCTGCCTGTGAACCGGTGAGCCTGAGTATGGTGTCTCTGAGATCGATCGTCGGGTCCAGGCTGCGCTGCCAGCTGAATACCGCCACTGCGGCGATGCACAGGAACAGCATCAGTGCCGTAATGATGCCGGCTGCACGTTCTCCGGGCGCCGGTCTGCCTTCATCAGGGATATGTTTCAAAAGACCACCCCAGCTTTTTCCTCTGTATGACCTGATACAAATTATTTTACCATATAAATCCGGCCTTTGAAAGTGCGGCCCGGCGCTGGCAGAAGCTATTTCCCGATGCCTCGGAAAACTACTCCCCTATGCTGCCGGAGGTTATTCCCCACCGGCCGGGAGGCCGCTTTTCCCACGCTTGCCCTTATGTTCCGGGCCTGGCATAAGCATCTGCACTCCGGTGATAAGTATCACGATGACCATGAACAGGCCAAGGAAGCCAAATGCCGGGTATACCAGCGATATGAGCCTTGAGAAACCAAGTGTTGAGAGAGGCACCGCCGCGGCACACAGCAGCAGCGCCGTGACCCTTTTATTGACCCTGACCAGGCTGCCGATCCTCTCGGTGAAGCAAAAGCCTGATGTCACAGCGGACACAAGCATCGCGATCCACAGCAGCACGCTGTAAAGACGCCCTGCTGACGCGCTGATATTCTGCAATATGTCTATCACCGGTATTTCCGCTTCTGCAGACGAAGGTTGGAAAAGAAAGATGACGGTATTGATCGCAAGAGCCGCCAGGGTCAGCGCGGCTCCGCCAAGTATGCCCGCCGCCGCAGCCGTCCTGCGCGTTTTCAGGTACGGCAGTACGGTGCACATCATCATGACAGCGATTATGCTGTTGTAGCTGACATAAAGGAGTGATGAAAAGAACCAGTTCCCCGTGATATGCGAAAGGTATGCTGAAACGCTGAAAACCGGGGAATCCCTCATAACGACGATGTAAAGCCCTGTAAGGATGATGCCGGCGATCAATATCGGCGTGAGCACCGAACTGAGAACGGCAATGCCCTTTATGTCCGTCATTATGAATATGGCACTGATGAGCCCCATGATAAAAACGGCAGTTCTGAACGGCATCCCGGTCATCTGTGACAGTATCTTCCCTGATCCTGCCGTCATAATGCTGTACATGCAGAAAATGAACCCGGTCGAGGCCGTTTCGATGATCCAGCCCGCATGCCATCCAAAAACGGGAAATATGAACTCCTCGAAGTTCCTGATCCTCTCGCTGCGGACCTTGTTGAGGACGATACAGCCTACTGTGCTGAAAAGAATCCCCGCGAGCAATATGCCGTAAAATCCCCCCGTTTCGTAAGCAGAGAAAAACTGCATGATCTCCTGTCCCGATGCAAACCCGGCGCCTGTTATGCTTGCGGCATATATGCCCGCGACCCTGAAGATGTTTTTATACTCGTCACGCATGAAAACAGCTCCGATCATAGAATCGTCCAGTTCATTCTATGACGGAGCTGAATATCAAATTCCCTTATATTATTCTGAAGTTTTATTACATTATTCTGGTGATCTATATCGCCCTGCTAATTTTGCTGTTCGGCAAGGAAATCCATCATGGTTTTGTACGCTTGTTTCATCCCTTCAACGCCGAATTCCACCTTGTTCTTTCTCTTGACAAGTACATTGGCGTATTCGCCGTTCCTGACCACGTAGTAGAAGTTTTCATCCTTCGGTATAAATTCTACCTTCATGGTTCCCGTCTTGAGAGTGTAGTTTATCGTTATATCGGCCTTTCCGCCTGACGGATCCCCTTCCATGTCTATCTCGTCGATGCAGATGCCGATCAGCGCCTGGTAGAATTTCCTGAACGGCTGGTCGCCTTCCTCGTTCCTGCCGCTGGCATCGACACCTTCAACGTAGAACTTGTCCTTATCTTTATCCATACTGCCGTCTTCATCCACGTACACATCGAGGGTCATATTGGTGGTTTTCCCGTCCATCGTCAGTTCGATCTTTTCTACCTGGTCTATATTCACGATGTATGCAAAGATACTGACGATCTCCTTAAGAGGCTTGTCGAGGAAGGTAAACGGCGCCAGATCTATGGCATATACCTCGTCGACCCCGTCAAGTTTTGCATATATCGACGAATCGCTCTTGCGTTCCAGGCCGAACTGAAGCTTCATCTCACCGGCCTTCTCCGTGCTGAAAATCACCTCATATACCGGTTTGTCCAGTCCGTACGCGGAAAGATCGCCCGACTCGTCTTCTATGAATTCCACGACAGTCGTGTTGGCAACGGCATCTACCATGGCAAGGAAGGACGACTCATTCATGCTTCCCTTTATAGGGGCCTGCATACTCCAAACGGTGCCGTCCTTTACAGATTCGAATACGATCTGTCCGTTCCTGTGCAGGGCGAATTTATTTATTTCATCCGCCGCGATATCGAAAAGCTGCCTGGTCCTCATGCTGTTTCTTCCTGAAGTAATCTTTTCTGCGGTATATGTGCTTATCGTATATACTTTGTTCGAACCTGCGAGCCTTGCATAATACCCGGTTTTAGTGGGTGTCTGGCTGCCGACCTCTATCGTCACGGCATCGCCGTCTTTCGGCTTTACCCTTGCAACAGCAGGTTTGTCGAACCCGTATATCGAAAGGTCCTGCGCATTTTCCTCGATCAGTTTGTCGGTCACTACGCTGGCCAGGTTGATGACGATACTGCTCAATGCCGACGGATCGTACCTTAGATCCGTGGGAGTGGACAGGGCCCATTCCTCATCCTTTTTGACGATCACAAAGGTGCCGTCCCTGTTTTCCAGCGTCACAGACTCTATGTCAGTAGAGATGAAGTCTGTCAGCTTGTCATATTCCTTTGGCTGGGCCAGCGGCTCATTGGCCTTTTTGTTTCTGACCAGAAAGTATGCACCGACAAGAAGCGCAACTATGACCAGCAGAATAATCGCATTCCTGTATAACTTCATAAATGACGCCTCCTCAGATATACCATCAGACCTGTGCCAAGTATCAGGAGCGGGAACACTACGACAAGGATCCATGACATTACGTTAGCCTGCCGCCCTGTGATATTGAACCTGTTCACATCATAACTCTTGGTAGGTACGATTATCTCGTCCTTAATTTCGACCATCCAGTTCAGAGCCGTCATGAAATAGTTGACGTTGCTGAAGTAATAATCGCCGTAGATCTGGTAAGCGCTGTCGTTGACAAATGTGGAGTTGCCTATCGCTATCACTTTCGACGGTTTCTGGCTGCCCTTGTACTCTACTGCCACCGCCAGGTCGAGGGGCCCTTTCAGGTTTTCGCCGCGCGACTTGTTTACCATTTCGCCGACAGCAGTTTCGCTTGTGCTGATCAGCGGTATGGTGGTTATATATTCCTTTTCATTCTTCAGTATGTTGATGCTCCTGCTGTTGGTCAGGAATGTAGTGAACCTGTCGGGAACAACGCTGTTGTAATCCCCATGCACCACCAGCGTGTACGGATCCTGCGCCAGGTGCATGTTTTCATTGGTTTCCATGACCTTGTCATAATTGACTGCAAGATTGAATTTGTTGAGAAGGCTGTTCAACTGGTCAAACGAGGGGTCGTTCTCAAGATAGTCGAACATGAAAATGGCGTTGCCCCCGTCCTGGAAGTAAAGGTCCATCACATCCCTTTCAGCATATGAAAAGTCCTTCTTGGGCGATGCCACAACAACAAGCTTCGCATCATCAGGGACCTTCCCGGCTGTCATAAGATTGATCTTCTTCACAAGGATATTGTTCTTTTCCAGGTAGCCTTTCAGATTCCTGTAATAGGTATCTACGTCGTACTCTTCATGACCTTCCGTGAAATAAACGACCGGAGTATAATCGGAAGTCACGTATTTTATCGCGCCGGTAAAACCCTGCTCAGCATTGGAACCGGTAACGTACCGGCTGAACGAGTACTGGTCAAATTCCATTTCGAAAAGGTCATAGTAGTCGAGCGTCTTTTTCTTCTCGACGCCGTTGACCACGCTCCTGACGAGAAAGTCGGTCGACCGCAGATCAAGCGAATCGTCAGGATCAAGCTGGTTTATTATGCCGGGGTTCCTTTCTGGATCCACATATTTGACAGTGATATGAGGATATTTTTCATACAGCCCCAGCAGGTCCGTTACTTCCTTGTATCCATCGCCGGTCGAGATTTCGGTGTCATCGAACAGGCCGATGATCTCCACATCCTTGTCCAGATTCTTCAGGATATTTACAGTTGGCTCCGAGAGCGAGAACAGTTTGTTGGGCGTCAGATCCAGCTTAAGATCGAGCATCCCTACAAGAAGGTTCAGCACGACCGCCATGACTATGACGGCTGCTGTTATTATGGCCGCATTCGTGCCGTATTTGAAACTTTTTTTATTTAAAAAGCCTTTTATCTTTTTCTTTTCATTATTAGCCATTCATATCACCCCTGACTCCAGCGTCTTTTTTCAATTACTCTGACCGTTAAGAATATGAATACTGCTGT
>JAAZKL010000257.1 GCA_012799845.1 Clostridiaceae bacterium | reverse complement strand
TGGGAACTTGTGGCGCAGGAGTGCGGCGATTTCACAAGGGCAAAGGCTTATGAAGTTATGTCCGCGATACTGGAAAAGACGAAGGATATAGACGTCGTTTACTGCGAGAATGACGGAGAAGCCCTCGGGGCCATTGACGCGATGGAGGAAGCCGGGCTGAAGTGCCATCCAGAAGAAGGGGTGATCGTCATATCTTTCGACGCGACCAGGCTGGCGCTCAGGTACTGCCTGGAGGGCAAGATCGGTCTGAGTGTGGAATGCAACCCGCTGCAGGGACCTTATGTGGATGAAGCGATAAAACAGCTTGAGAATGGGGTGCCGATCGACAGGAAAATACATGTGGAGGAGACCCAGTTCGATTACCTGACCATTACGCAGGAGATGATCGACAGCAGGAAATATTGATTATATCGTGCATAAACGGCGGCTCTTTTCAGGGCCGTTTTTTTACTAACAATTTTCAAACGTTTCAGCATCCCCGATCGTATTATCAGTAAAGGGAGGGAAGTTGATTGCATAGTTCTTTATTGCGTACGAATGAAGAGCTGCTGGAAATTTATAACCGCCATGTGGACACCGTATACCGGGTTTGCTTCATGTTCATGAAAAACGTGCCTGATACGGAGGATATGGTCCAGAACACGTTTATCAGGCTTATGAAGGATAAGACGGTTTTTCAGAATGCAGAGCACGAAAAGGCGTGGCTAATTAGGACGGCATCGAACCTGTGCAGGGACCATTTCAGGCACTGGTGGTCGAAAACGGTGGGCATCGATCAGGCGAAAGAGACGGCGGCAGAGCAGGATTTCAGCACAGACAGCAGCCTTGAGAAGGTCATGGCTCTTCCCTCCAGGATAAAAACTGCCGTGTACCTGTATTACTATGAGGGATACTCTACTGTGGAGATCGCGAAAATGCTTGGAAAGAATGAGTCCACGGTCAGAGGTTATCTCCATACCGGCAGGAAGCTTCTGAAAATGGAAATGGAAGGTGATTTTGCGTGAAGAAAGAGGATCTCATGAATTCTTTCGGTATGATAAAGCCAGACGAAGCAGCAAAGAAGAGGATGCTTGAGAATATTCTGCATCGCGCCGGGCAGCATGACGGCAGAAAGGTTGATGGCCGCAGGGCACGGAACGTGTTTTACAGGGTTGTGCCCGCATTTGCCCTGACAGCCGTGGTGGCGGCGGGCATACTGATTTATGCTGCAAAATGGGGGGCCAGGGAACTGCCGCAGAACAATGCGCCGGGTACAGCCACCGATATGATGAGGGAGGATGCGCCCGCGATGTTCATCGACCAGTTTCAGATCGACAACAGGCACTATATCCTTCTGACCGACGATCTGAGGGAAGATTACGGGCTGCCTGCCACGGTGGATGAAAGCGATATCGGCGAAAAAATTACGGATATCGGGTCAAGCCCGGACAAGAGCCTGACGGGCAGGGGCGTGTACAGATATGTCCCGGCAGGCTGTGAAGCGGTCGTTGCTGTCAGGAAGGATGAAGGGTATCAGCTGTACAGGTTCTTCACGTTCGAAAGCTACAACAACAACCAGGATGAAGATGCCATTGAATACCTGAAGCTTTACGGCATCAACAGTGCGGAGGATATCGCGAGAATACGGTTCATCGGCCATTCGGAGCGGAGCAAGGAACTGGGCATCACTGATATCAGGGGCGAGATAACCGACAGGGAAGGTGTCACGCAGTTCTATGAGTATTTCTCTGCACTGAAAAACAGCAGCGATAAGTATTTCGACAAGCTGTTCAATTTCAGCAGCGCTCCTGCCGGTAATAACAGCATTGAGATCGATACCGGCATATCGTCCGGGAACAGCAGCTTTGAGATAGATATTGCGGAACGGGAAAGGATGGCGGCCAGAGAGCCTGCGCAGGGTGTCGCAGTACCGCCGGATGCTGTTGGACCTGGTGCGGCAGCCAAAGGCCAATGCGGAGACAGTGATATTGGCTTCGCATCAGACATGCCGATGCAGGTTGCGCCGGCTTCACCGGCAATACCCGATTATGCTGAGGATATGCCCCTGATAACAAACGGTACCGCCAGAATATATCCGGCTCCGGCAGATACCCCGGTTACGGCAAATACCCCGGTCACGGCAAATACCCCGGTCACGGCAGATACCCCGGTTAATGCAAATACCCCGGTTTCATCAGATGCTCCGGCTACAGCTTACGCCCCGGGTCCGGCAGATACTTCGGTTTCATCAGATGATTCGTTCACAGCGTATCCGACTGTCCCGGCAAAACCCTCGGCGGCCAGATCATCCGGAGGCATACTGATGGACACCGGAGACGGAATGCCTGGATCCGTACAGGGCAGCCCTGGTTCTGTGGGTAATGCTTTGGAAAATGCCATAACCATCAGGATATTCAATAAAAACGGCATATACTTCGATGCAGTATACTACAGGAATATCGGCTTCATTAACAGATACGAGATCAGTGAAGGATTCGCGGCCTTTATAAGTACTATGCTCTGAAAGCCAGGCTCTATTGTCAGGGGGACGGTCCTGTCAGGGGGACGGTTCTCGTGTCCGGAGGACAGGCAGGATGACGGCCGATCAGCATTTGAGCTGCTTCGTGAACAGCTTCAGACCGGATCACTTGTTCCAATGAGGGCGCAGGTCACTCGCCATCCATGGCTCGGGACGCAGCGCCGACAGCGTCCGTGCTGTCGGTTATGGTTCCTGTTGCCTCATTCGAACTGCGTGATCCGGTCGTATCTGTAACACTTGCAGCCAATGATGTCTTGACTGGCCATCCGCACGACTTTTCTGAGTCTATGACGAAGATGTTTTACGAGTAAGTGCTAAAAGGTATAGATGCTG
>JAAZKL010000256.1 GCA_012799845.1 Clostridiaceae bacterium | reverse complement strand
GGCAGGAATAGAAGAAGGGGTCATTACTCCGGATACGATAACCGACGACCTTCCGATAAAGGTCACCGGATGGCCTAAACCCATTAACTGCTGGCGCGTCGGAAGGCCGCACGGGACAGAAACATTCCGTGAAGCTGTTTACAATTCATGCAATCCCGCATTCGTGAAAGTGGCGCAGAGCTTGGGAATAGACCGCTTTTACAGCTATGTGAGAGCCTTCGGATTCATGGACAAAACCGGGATCGAACTGAAAGGGGAAGCCCGGCCACAGTTCCAGGATAAGCCGAAGGAGATAGACATGGCCGTGGCTTCGTTCGGGCAGAGATTCACGATAACGCCGCTTCAGTTGACGACTGCTTACTGCGCAGTAGTGAACGGCGGAAAACTTATGAAGCCGCGCCTGGTAAAGGAACTGACCGACGCTGACGGAAATGTCGTCATGAAGTTTGAGCCGGAAGCTGTAAGGACTGTGATTTCCAAACAGACATCGGATATCATGAGAGACATACTTGAGGGGGTCGTCGCGGACCCGAAGGGAACAGGAAACAATGCCTATGTCAGGGGCTACAGGGTAGGCGGCAAGACCGGCACGTCAGAAACGACCAAGGAAGATGTCTACATAGCATCCTTCTGCGGGTTCGCGCCTGCGGACGATCCCAGGGTCGTCGTGCTCGTGGCACTGTTCGACCCGAAGGGGGACTCCCACATGGGAGGAGTCATAGCAGCCCCGGTCGTAGGGAAGATAATCGAAGACACTCTCAACTACATGCTGGTGGAAAGGAAGTATACGGAAGAAGATCTGAAATCCATGGCAGAGTCGGTGATCGTCCCCGATGTCCGGAACAAGACCGTGGGAGAGGCGGTGAAGGCGCTCAGGGCTGTCGGCCTCAAATATGACATTGAAGGCGATGGAAATACTGAAAGCATCGTGGTGGAACAGATGCCGAAAATGAACGCATCTGTCCCGGAAAATTCGGTAGTGATCCTGTATACTTACAAGCCGGATGAACTGAAGACTGTATCGATGCCGGATCTGTCAGGGAAAACCATATCTGAGGCTATCTATGCCATGAACCGTGCAGGATTGAATATCAAAGTGTCAGGCACCGGCACTGTTTTCAGGCAGCAGCATGAACCGGGCGCCAGTGTAGCGAAAGGCTCTGTTGTCGAAGTGGAATTCAGGAATATGGACAATGTGGAATGAGTATACATAGCAGAATTAACATGGATGGCAGAATAGGGATATACAGAGAATTAACAACACGGATGAGCATCCACTGTATCGAAAACATAAAACACATCTGAAAATCGGCCGGCGGCACGCTTTGAAGCGCGCGGCGGCAGCAGGAGGGAAGGTTGTGATCGGAATGTAAGCTCATTAGTGAGTAAAGGAGAAAATGCCATGCTGTTGGCTGATCTGATCGATGGATTGGATATCCTTTACGCAAGAGGAAATTTGAACGTTGACATAAAGGGCATCGCATATGATTCCAGGAAGGTAAGGAAAGGGTATTTATTCGCCTGTATCGACGGCATGAAAGACGACGGCCATGCATATGCCAGGCAGGCTCTTGATAACGGGGCTGCTGCGTTCATAGCAAAAAAGCCGCTCACACTGGGATCGGATGTGCCTGTCATAGTAACGGAGAACACGAGAAAAGCGCTGGCTTATGTATCGGACAGATTTTTCGGACACCCGTCCGGCAGGTTCAGCCTGATCGGCGTTACGGGGACAAAGGGCAAAACGACTACCTGTTTCATGATCAGATCCATACTGGAGGAGGCGGGGAGAAAGACCGGCCTGATAGGGACTCTCGGCACTAGGATCGGCAAACGTATACTGTATTCGGAGAGGACTACTCCTGAATCGCTGGATCTGCAGCAGTTATTCGCCCAAATGTCTGATGAAGGGGTGCAGGATGTCGTGATGGAGGTATCCTCCCAGGGACTTGCCCTCCACAGAGTAAAATATTGTGAATTTGACACGGGAGTATTTACGAATCTTTCAAGGGATCACATAAGCCCGGCTGAACACGCAAGCATGGATGAATACCTGGACGCAAAATGCCTCCTGTTCAGATACTGTAAAACCGGCCTGGTGAACAGGGACTGCCGGTATGCAGACAGGGTGATCGCGAAGGCCGGATGTGAGATACTGACATACAGCATAGAAGGAGAGACGGACATAAAGGCTGCAAACCTGGTTTATCTGCCCGGAGGAGTCAGGTTCGATATGGTTTCCCCATGGTATGAAAGGAATTTCAGCGTGAATATACCGGGTAGATTTAACGTCTACAACGCGCTTGCAGCAGCAAGCGTGTGCGGCCTGGCCGGCATGCCCGGGGACGCGGTCGCCCGGGGACTCGAAAAAGTGCAGGTGCCCGGCAGGGCCGAGCCCGTGGAGACGGGACGTGACTTTAGTGTTATAATAGATTATGCGCATACGCCCGACAGCCTTGAAAATATTCTGACAACGGTAAGAGCATTTGCAATGGGCAGAGTTATATGTGTCTTCGGTTGCGGAGGCGACCGGGACAGGACGAAACGGCCCATGATGGGCGCCATATCGGGGCAGTATGCAGATTATTCGGTGATCACATCGGACAATCCGCGGACTGAAGATCCGGATGCCATCATAAAGGATATCGAGGAGGGCATAAAAGCCACCTCCGGCGGCTATACATGCATCACGGACCGCAGGGAAGCCATAAGACATGCCATGGCTTCCGCAGCAGCGGGAGACGTGATACTGCTGGCCGGCAAGGGGCATGAGACTTACCAGATACTTAAAGACAGAACGATCCATTTTGACGAAAGAGAAGTAATAAGAGAGATACTTGATAACGACTTCCGATAAAGGAGCAAATATGATCAGATTGGGAATAAGCGAAATAATCGAAGCGACTGGCGGAAAACTTCTGCAGGGAGACTGCGGCGCCACTGTTTCGGACATATCGACAGATTCGCGGAAAGTCGGTCCGGACAGCATTTTTATTGCAATAAAAGGCGAGAGGTTCGACGGGAACGACTTTATTGACGACGCCTTCAGGAACGGAGCCGCTGCGGTGCTGACCGAAAGAGAAGCTGAAGGTTACCCCGGCAGGACAGTGATACGGGTCAGCGATACACTGAAAGCGTTCCATGAACTTGCTTCATATTACAGGTGCAAATTCGAAATACCGTTCGTTGGGATAACGGGCAGCGTGGGGAAGACCAGCACGAAGGAAATGGTCGCATGTGCGCTGGGAGCACGGTTCAATGTACTGAAAAATGAAGGAAATTTCAATAATGAGATCGGCGTGCCGCTGACGATATTCCGGCTGGAGCCGGAACATGAGGCTGCGGTCATAGAAATGGGGATGAGCGGTTTTGGCGAGATCAGGGCATTGACAGGGATTGTAAGGCCGAAAGTGGGAATAATAACCAATATCGGCATGTCACATATAGAGAAGTTAGGCTCACGGCAGAATATCCTCAGGGCGAAGCTGGAACTGCTCGAAGGGCT
>JAAZKL010000255.1 GCA_012799845.1 Clostridiaceae bacterium | reverse complement strand
TCCCGCCCTCCATGTAGATGCCCAGGCTGCTCATCAGGTACTGCCGGATAGTGGAAATGACTTCCCCGGGATACCTGTATATGTCCGCGTAATCATCAGGGACCGCAAGTACATAAAGTGTCCCGTTGGCATACCTGTTCCTCAGCAATACCGGAAAGCTATTGTCGTTCCTGCGCAGCGCTATCAGGCAATCGGCCGAGTTTGTCATGTGTTTGATTATTGGCAGCAGCACTTCATCCCTGCCGTAATATTCGCCGGTGAAAACGGAACCGAAGCCGGCTATGGAGTAGTCTTTGGCACATGCCCTGCCGCCGGTCACACGGGCGGATGTGAACTCCCCGATACCTTTTTCCTGCATTGCCCCCAGAAAACCGGAGGTGATGCAGATGTCGCCGCCCCTGGACAAGTGGTCCTTCATCCTGTCAAGGATTTTCTCATCCCGTGCGCTGCCGGCGGTGAGCAATATGAGCCTGTCGGTCTGCGGGAAAACGTGCGTTGGTTCGAGCGCGATGCCTGCCGTTCCCAGGTAATCGTACAGGTGATCTTCGCCATGAGCGTGGTGTGGCTCGTATACGGGCAGGCCGAAGGGTCCGCCCAGTTCGCCGAGGATCTGGTCGAGCTTTTCCAGTTCGAAGCCAAGGGGCGGCATATATATGCTGTCTATGATCCATGTATAGCAGAACAGCGTCAGTTCGCGGCCTTTGGCAAAAAGGGTCAGATGCGCCTGTTCAAGGTAATAGGCAAGATTGTGGATGCCCTGGATCGGATCGATCCAGCCTCCGCCATTTTTGCCGGGGCTTATGTTCTCCATCAGCCTCATGAGTGAATAGCTCCCATAACGTGGGAGGTGCTGCATCGAATGGTCGGGGTCTCTCGTCTCGGTCCCGGTGTATATACCGTCGAACATCGGCGGCTGGGTCTCGGTATTGTAGCCGGATTCCTGGTAAGCTTCATACCAGTTGGGATACTTAATTATGACCCTGCAGCTCGGGTTGACCTTTTTGGCAGGCTTTAAAACAAGGTTTTCGGAGACTTCCGTCATAAGGTCCAGCCTGAACTGCTCCCAGGTCCTGTTGCCCTTTGCCCTGATGCAGGATTTACAGGTGCAGTTGGTGAAAAAGAAGTCATCGAGTATGAATTCATCGAAAATCGATGCGGTGAACTCCGACACTTCCTTCATCTTCCGCCTTGCGGCCTCATCGGTGAAGCACATCGCGGACCACGTGGTCATCTTTCCCTTTTCCGGTTTAGGCTGCAGGGCTGCATTTTTCCCGATTACGGTGCCTCCGCATCCGAAAATGCCCGTTTCGTCGATAAGTGGCTTGTTCCTGCGGATTTTGAAAAGTGTAGTGGTGATGCCGCCTGCGACTTTTATCCCCTTATTTTCGAAAAAGCGTTTAACCGCCCTGAGCAGGTCTTCCGGGACGTCCATGTCATCCCTGTGCGTTTCCAGGTAAACCTTTGAGATCTTCAGGTGCTTCTCCATGAAGCTGAACTCCTTTTCGAATTCCTCCATGGTCGTTATGCTCGCAAGGCACCTGGTCGTGAAATAGACAGCTATCCCGAAATTTT
>JAAZKL010000254.1 GCA_012799845.1 Clostridiaceae bacterium | reverse complement strand
TTCTTGCATCCGAAGAAGCCGGACAAACCGGACAAGCCGGACAAGCTCCGCCTGATATCATACTGTACCAGGAGGATTTCGAAGACGGGGATCTGGCAGTATCGGACGCTGATTTGGCAAACGGCCTCACCTGGACAGCAGATGGCAGCCTGACTATTGGGACTGCCGGCAGCTATGACAGCAAGGCAGTCAGAATGAACGCCGGAGCATCTATTATATCAACCCAGGTTATAACAGAGCCGGAATATACGGTATCTTTTACTACGATCAACTGGTACAACACTCCTTCCCGTGTGATGGTCGCATACCTGGATGAAAGAAATTACTACTCATTCAGCCCGACAACGGGACATGTGTACTGCTGCATGGATGGGGTCGAAACTGAACTGGGGACCGACAGCGTGAGGAGGCTGATAGGTTCTCCCAGGCAAAATCCCTCGGTAAACCGTTATAAAGTATATTTCAGCAATGACGGCAGTTCAGTCACGATCGCGGTCGACCGCGACGGCTATGACAACAGGAAAGATTATGAATTCACGTACACCGATAAAACTGCAAAAGCTGTCAGCCGCTTTACCGGCGGCAGGATCAAACTGGCAAGGGTCGACACGGATACGAGCAGGTACTGGGTGAACTTTGACGATATCATTGTGACAAAAGGAAAACTGCAGTCAGCGCTGCCAAGAGGCCCGGCAAGGCTGTATGTGAGCCTGGCCAGGGGCAACGACAGCTTTGACGGCACTGAAGCCAGGCCGTTCAAAACCATTCAAATGGCTGTGGATGCATCCTACCCCGGCGATGAGATCATTGTAGAAGACGGACTATATGATGAATCAGTAAAATTCGCCCAAAACCGTATCTATGCCGAGAAAGGAAACAGGCTTGTCATTAAGTCCCGCAACAGGCATAAGGCCGTACTGAACAATGGCATCAGCCTGGCATACGGCGATTATGCGACACTGGACGGGTTCGAAGTGACCGGGCAGGGCATCAATATGGGCAAAAGCACCGGCGCCGAGGTGATCAACAATTACATTCACGACGTGGGTACAGGTATCACTGCAGCCGGAGTAAACGGCAGGGCCGCGGGCAACTACATCCTCCGGTGCAGTTTTGGGATAACGGTCAGCGGCACGAACATGCTTGTTGAAAACAATGAAATAGAGCGCCTGATATACAGGAGCGGCGATTCAGACTTTTTCCGGTTCTTCGGCGAAGGCCATATCATCCGGGGCAACTATATGCACGGTACGCGGAAGGAAGATATCGGGCCGGCGCACGTTGATGGTTTTCAGACATTTGACAATAACGGCGAGTTTGCCCGCCATATCATCATAGAAGGGAATTTCATCGAAGATTTCTATCACCAGGGCTTCATGGGTGAGGGCAAATATTATTACCATTCCTATGATATCGTCTTCCGCAACAATGTTTTCAAGGATGCGGCCGCATGGGGCATGTGCATTTCACAACTGAAGGACGTCAAGGTTTACAACAACCTGTTCATCAACATGTACCAGCATGGCGTCGGTTACAGCGGTACTGATGAAAAGCCTGCCACCGGCGAAGTCCGGAACAATATTTTCTATAACGCGAGGAACTGCTACTTCGGTATCGATACTGCCAAATACGGCTCGAACAATATCCTCTTCAGGTCAGATCCGTACCAGAAGTATAGCCAGGACAGTTTCCCGAATGACTTCGTGAATGTGGATCCGCTGTTCACAGACATAGATAATGACGACTATTCGCTCCATCCCAACAGCCCGGCCGTTGACAACGGGACAAGCCTGGATTTCAGCAGCGATTTCGCAGTGAACAGGAGGCCGGTCGGAAAGGGATGGGATATAGGGCCGTTCGAGTTCCAGGGCAGTGACCTGCCTGTTGCGTATATCAGGTATGACAACGTTGTTAGCAAGAACACCGGCTATGAGCCGTTCAGGGTATCTTTTGACGGTTCGGATTCCTATGCGCCCGAAGGAAGGAGCATAGTTTCATATAACTGGGATTTTGGTGATGGCAGCACCGGAAATGGTCCCATTACAGATCATGTCTTCAGGACAGGAAGACATACTGTCAGGCTGACTGTTACAGATGACACAGGGGAAAAGCATACCGCAAGCCAGGTGTTTGACGTGCTTCCCTCGGTATATCCCAATCTGTACCTGTATTTGCCTTTCGACGGGAACAGCCTGGATGCGTCTGGGAAGAACATGACGGTAACCAGCGACGAAGGCACGATTTTTGAGAACTCTTCCTACGGCAGGTCCATACGCTTCAATAATAACAAGAGCCGTGCAGTCAGCGTAAGTCACAGCGATTACCTGGACGGCCTTGATGAGATAACGATCTCATTTTTTGCAAAAAAAGATAAAAAGGATACAGCGGCAAATGTCGTGAACAAGCACACTGTCTATTCTGTCAGCATCACTGCGAACGGTATATCAGGCTAGATAAACACAGAGGCAGGGTCGAAAACAGTTAAGGCGGAAAAAGTTGTTGACGATACCGGGTGGCATCATTATACGATCACCTATGATGGTTCGGCTATCATAGCGTATGTGGATGGCATTGAGCGCGCACGGGCCGACCTTTCAGGCAGGATCGGGCGGGACGCCAGCCGTGCCGTGGTGATCGGCCGGAACCCGTGGGGAGACAGCTTCGAAGGGTTGATGGATGATTTCAGGATATATGACAGGGCGCTGAGCGCCAATGAGATCAGGACGGTGATCGGGGGCGGCACGGTAGGCCCCGGAATGGCGGAAGAACTGGAAAGCCTGTTCA
>JAAZKL010000253.1 GCA_012799845.1 Clostridiaceae bacterium | reverse complement strand
TGGCTTGACTGGATCAGTTGATTGGCTTGACTGGATCAGTTGATTGGCTTGACTGGATCAGCAGAATCAACTTGACATGATCGACTAAAATGCAGCGGGGTGCCTGACGGCACTCCGTTTTTTATGGGGACAGTCCTTTTGAAAAGACAGACTGTCCCCATAGCTTCTATTTTTACAATATTCCTTTTATTAGACTATTACCTGACAATGTTCTTCTTCTTTGCCACAGAAAATCCGAAGAAGCCCAGTTCCCTGCCAAGCGTCCAGTATTTGCCGTGGGAATAGCATATGAGGCCGGCATTTTCAAGAACAAGCTTTCCCTTTTCGTTAAGCAGGGATTCATCCGCCTGTACCGCAACTACTTCAGCGATGAACATGTCATGGCTGCCAAGCTCCAGTACGCTCTTTACCACACACTCCAATGCTACAGGACTTTCTTCTATTATGGGCACATCAATAACCGAAGTTTTTTTTGCGGTTAGCCCGGCTAATTGAAATTTGTCAACATCACGGCCTGACTTTACGCCGCACAGATCAGTGGCAAAAGCCAGCTTCTCAGTTGTCAGGTTGATGGCAAACTGCCCCTTTTCCTTTATGAGCTTGTGAGAGTATCTCTCCTTCCTGACGGATATTGATACCAGCGGTGGTTCGGAATTCACAGTGCCAGCCCAGGCAACCGTGATTATATTGGGTTTTCCCGCCGAATCAGCGCTTGTTACCATCACCACCGGCACAGGATTCAGCAATGTTGAAGGTTTCCAGATCTGTTTCGCCATTTTTTACTCCCTCCTCAGATGATCTTCCGATATTTTCATTTTCCTGTCAATTTTTATACCATCAGATGTCAAGAGCTGAGGACTGTCCCCTACCTGAAGGATAAATTAACCCAAAGGAATACTACCCTTCCCGAAATGCCGTAAAGGTAAGAACCGTCCCCTGTCCATAAGTCGAAAAGGTGAGAACTGTCCCCCTATCCATAAGCTAAAAAGGTAAGAACCGTCCCCCTATCCATAAGTCGAAAAGGTGAGAACTGTCCCCACCAAAACTGAGAACTGTCCCTCGACCAAATGTCAAAAAGGTGAGAACCGTCCCCTACTTGATAGGCTAAAAAAGTGAGAACTGTCCCCACCAAAACTGAGAACTGCCCTCACTTTTGGCTCCGCTTCAGGCTTCCATTTCCCTGTATTTTTTCTCTGCAACAGCATGAAGGGCAAACAGCGACACTGCTGCGAGGATCGCGGATACAACAGCGACCGCCGCAAAAGCAGCCGTTACAGGAAGCCCAAGAAGCAGTGCTCCAAAGGCGACAGCCGCCATTATCAGCAACACTATAAATGAGATAAGCATCCCAATTCCGCCATTCATGTTCTGCTTCATGGCTTCCTGTTCACTGTTCCACACAAGCTTCGGATGAAACACATCGATCAGCAGGTTCAACGCTGCCAGCGGTACTGAGCCGATCAATCCTACTATGGTCGCGCCTATTGCCCACAGTATCGGCAATTTCAGCAGTACGACCATGATCAGGGTGGTCATCAGCACTCCTATGGCAGATACGAAATAACTGCATAGAAATTTGGCATCTACCTGCTGCCTTGCGGTCACAGGTATCATTTTGGCGACCCATATGGTCTTACCCTCTCTTGACAGGGCTGTCGACGCGACAAGATTCATGCCTGCGGTGAACAGCATTAACCCAAGGCAGCCAAGCGCGACGTAAGGCACGACTTCCGGATCTTTCAGGCTTTCCGCCATCATGGCAAGCTCAGGATCGCTTCCCCTCATGAAGTACAGCACAGCAACCATCAGCGGGCCCGCTATGCTTCCGACAAGGCCATTGAGCACATACAGGGGAGTGCGTATCATAAGCTTCCACTCACGCTTCAGCAGAGCCAACACAGGACTTGTGCCCCTGCCCAAACGTTTGTCGATCTGGGTGCCCGTGAGCACCTTTCTCTTCCTGCTCACTTCCTGGCCGGCGAGCAACGCCTTGTAAAACACCTGGTTCGCTACCCATAACATGAAAACGAGCAAGACTGCGCTGACACCAAGGAACAACAGGAAATATTCGGCTCCTGAAAGCCCGCCCCCGGACAAACCTTTCGCAGCCCATATCGCCGGCGGGAACCTGCTTCCTATCATATCCACAAGGCTTGTCTGACTGGCAAAAAACTGTTCGATATCTTTCGTGTTTTCAGGGATGTTCTGCATAAGCGCGCTCACCATGAAACTCGCAAATATCAGTACGATTCCGCCCACTATAACGAGCAGATCCTTGTATCTGGCGATATTGACAACTCTCATGAGCAAAATGACAAGCAGCGACGCTATGGCAAGCGGGATCACCGGGGCAATAACCATAATAATGAGGCTCTTCAGCCAGTACAGCACCCCCTGTGAAGTCCCAACGCCAAATATGATTATCGGCGGCAGAAGCAGAGGTATTGATGTAAGATACTCATTGACCAAAACCACTATGAATTTTCCGCCTATTATCTCGTATGGCTTAAGCGGCAGCGGGACGACAGACATGATATCCTTTGAAAAATAAAATGTACCCATTATGTATAATATGCCAAAAATGAGGATGACCAACTGAGCCATTACAAACGCAGTGGCCAGCACCATCTCCGGCTGCCCCATCATCAAGCCGCCCGAGAAAACTGATAACATAAGGGCAGTGTACAAGGCAAGCAGCGGAAGCAATGATACGACGATCACCATTCCAATCAGTATGGGTTCCCAGCGCTTTTTCTTTTCCCTGGTGAACCTGTATTTCAGGGCTGAAATGCTGTAATTGACATTCAACTGCATTTTGATGAATGATAAAAATGGTTTCATTGGTCCGTCAACTCCAGGAATATTTTTTCGAGCGAATCCTTCTGGTCGCCGTGCCTGAGTTCATCGATGGCCCCTATTGCTATAAGCTTCCCCTTATGGATGATGCCTACCCTGTCGCACAGCTTCTCAGCCACTTCAAGAACATGAGTGGAAAAGAACACAGTATTGCCCTTGTCACAGTGCTCACGCATCTGGTTCTTGAGCAGATGCGCCGACTTGGGGTCGAGGCCTACCATCGGCTCATCGAGTATCCACAGCTTCGGGTCATGCAGCAGCGCACCGGCCAGGGCCGTTTTCTGCCGCATCCCGTGAGAATAGCTCTTTATCAGGTCTGCTGCCGCATCCTTGAGATTGAACATATCGAGGTACCTCTCGATCCTTTCCTTTCTGACCGATGCAGGCACCCGGTATACGTCCGCCATGAAATTCAGATACTCAAGCCCGGTCAGGCGCTCATAAAGAACAGGTTCATCCGGCACATATCCCATCTTCCTCTTGGCCTCTATGGGTTCCTTTGCAATATCGGTGCCGTCGATGGCGATGCTCCCTGTATCCGGGTTCAAAAGCCCCACGATCATTTTTATCGTTGTGGTCTTGCCGGCACCGTTGGGACCAAGAAATCCGAATAACTCACCCCTGTTGACCTTCAGATTCAAGCCGTCCACGGCTTTCACCTGGCCCTTGTTGTAACTCTTAGATAAATTACGAATGTCGATCATTATCCTCACCCTCCTGCGCAGAATACGCTGTCCGGAATATTTCTGCAGCCTGTTTCCTGAAACCAGTATACTGAGGCCATTTTGTGCAATCTCTTTTCTTTGATCTCTTTCCTGCAATCTCTCCTGCAACTTCTTTGCTGCTTTCTCTTTCCTGCATTTTCTTTCCTGCAACCGCTCCCGCATTATCCGCTTTTTAATATTACCATATTATTCTCTTCCATGCCATTGTACGGGATGAAGCTCTTTTTTGTATGATACAGAGTTAATCCTGTTGCTTCAATTGCATCGCATTCGCTGTGATTTGGGAAATACATCTGTGTTTTTCATTAAGTTGGACAAATATTTCAGTTCTGTGTATGTAAATGTTCGAATAAACCCTTCATTATGCTCACGTTCAGGTTTTTGCTATACATAATACTGGCTGTGGCAACATTATGGAACCTATTCTATTGGAAATTTATTTGAAAACACACATAATCGTATTATTTGTCCACGGTGCTGTCATTAACGTAGTACCATCCTCCGCAATTAACTTTTGTGCCATGCTGAAACCAACTATAGCAACACACAACACCACTACAATCAGCTTAATGCTATGTGGCGGCGAACAGCTTACACCATGCCGCTGCAAACAGCATTATTCTACTATGTAACTGCAAACCACTTAAGACCATACCGCTCCGATAAACTTCGCCTGCTCATGACCGGAGCCGTTACATGGGCAGAATATTTACATGCTGTTGAAATCGAATTCACCATTCGAGGGGGTTATGGAGCCGATTTGGAAACACTTCGACAGATAATATTGATGGTACTGTGGCATCAAAATTTCAGCAAACAGAGATAGCTGTGTATTTAAGACGCTGTGGCAACTATATTTCAGCACACAGAGACAGCTGTGTTCAGGACACTCTGGCGGCTCAGAAAACTGTTTTATGGAAATGAGAGCACTGAAGCAGCTTAAACAAAAGCTGAGTATAACCCGGGTGAAGAGTATCAGTACACCCGGCTGAATATAACCTGGGTGAAGAGTATCAGTATGCCCGGCTGAGTATAACCCGGGTGAAAAGTATCAGTATACTCGGCTGAAAGAAAAAGGGATCTTTCTAATCCAGGACGACATATTGCGATCCGTCGACCCAAATGAAATTGTCGCTGTTTACATTTTCGAGGACGATTTCATAACCTTTTGTCATAACTTCCGTTGCCATCACCATGTATGACGAAATCATATCACCAAGCCCAATGCTGTGCTGGATGTTTTTGCCCAGTATTTTGATTGTTCCGGGGATTTTATCGATATTTTTCAACGTCCCCTTCTGCTTTATCAATTCCTTCATGAAATATAGCTGGTTCTTTTTCCTGCCGGCATCGCCTATTTCGAAAAACGTGCCGTCTTCCCTGTAGCCCTTCCTGAAACGGACAAAGCCTTCAGCATCATGGCCGTCAAGGTGCTGCGGGCCTGGCTGTATATCTATGACCAGGTCCTGGGCCGGGTCGATATAGTCCATCCTGTAAGGAACATTTATATCGACGCCGCCCAGATGGTCGATCAGTTCCCTGAAGCCGTCGATATTGATTTTCACATAATCATGGATCTCGATACTGAATTTCTCCCCGATCACATCAGCCAGAAAGCTGATCGGACCTGAATCGAACCTGCCCTTGTAATTTATCTTGCCGCCTACGTTATGGGTATTGTTTATTTTCAGGTATCCAGCCTCATGAAGCTTGCCGGCCTTATCCAATTCGTCCTTTATTTTGTCATTGTATTCTATGTATGTATCCCTGGGCAACATGATGATCTTCACTATTTCATTCTTTTCATCTATGCTGACGATCCCCATGGTGTCATATAAGCTGCTCACCTGGTCCTGTCCAAGGATGAGAACATTTTTCGAGCCTTCTTCCACAAGTTTGACAGAATAAGGCTTACCTACGGTCAGTGTTTCAGGCTCATTTGACGTGACGGGCTGAGAGGTGCCTGTACCAGGCAGGTTGCCGCCAGTATTGTTTCCGGACCCGGTCCCGGTCCCATTTCCGGTATCGCCGCCCTGACCGTTCTGCACTCCGGCGTTTTGCCCCGTGCCGTTCTGCGGGTCGAGCACCCCGGTTTCACAGGCGACCATGATGAGAACGATCCCTATTATTGCAAATATCCCAATCCATATAAATATTGTCCTGTAACTTTTCATCAGCCGTTCTCCCTGTCAAATCAAGTCGATTCATTTCGCTCGAAATGTCAAATGCGAGGTCCCCGTTGACCAAACCGGCGTTATGCGCAAATAATCAACAAATTACGTATACCTTTTATATTATAAATCTGTTTTATTACATATTCAAACTGCGACTTGTTAAAATTTAGTTACAAAGCATTAACCTGAGATTTGCTCACGGCGCATAGTCCGCGGCTATCCATCTTTCAAACAGGTGTGCCAGGCATAAAAAACCAGGAGAAGCCGTATTAACCCAGCCGCTCCTGGTTTATAAAAGAGAACCAAATCACTTCTTCAGTTCGATGCCCTTTTTGACCTTCTTGATAACGTTCTCCTTCGTGAGGCCATACCTCTCCATCAAAGCCATCGGGTTGCCCGATTTGCCGAATGTGTCCATTGTGCCGACCTTGAGCACAGGTACGGGATCTTCTTCGGATATTATCTCGCTGACGGCGCTTCCCAGGCCGCACAGTACGTTATGTTCTTCAGCAGTGACAATGACCCCGGTCTCGCGGGCAGCTTTCAGAACTGCTGCCTTATCCAGCGGCTTGATCGTGTGCATATCCAGGACGCGTACGCTTATGTTTTCCTTTTCGAGCTCTTCTGCTGCCTTCAGAGCTATCTGGACCATCAGCCCCGTGGCTATGACGGTTGCGTCCGTGCCTTCTTTCAGCGTGACTGCCTTGCCGATTTCAAACCTGTATCCGGGCCTGTCTGTCACTGATTCGACAGCCAGCCTTCCCAGCCTCAGGTAACAGGGGCCTTCGTATTCCGCTATTGCACGTACTGCCTCTCTCGTTTCATTGCCATCACAGGGGCATATCACGACCATACCCGGTATCACGCGCATCAGGCCGATGTCCTCCAGGCACTGGTGCGTCGCCCCGTCCTCACCGACAGTGAGTCCGGCATGGGTCCCTACTACCTTGACATTGAGCCCCGGGTAAGCCACACTGTTCCTTATCTGGTCGTATGTCCTGCCTGCCGTGAACATCGCGAATGAATGTACGAAAGGGATCAGGCCGGTCGTAGCCATGCCGGCGGCAATGCCTACCATGTTGGACTCGGCGATGCCGACATTGTAAAAACGATCAGGGTATTTTTCACCAAACATGCACGACATCGTACATGTGGATACATCAGCATCGAGCGCAACGATCCTCGGATCGCTTCCCACCTCTGTGAGCGCCTCGCCGTATGCGTGCCTTGTTGCGATTTTTTCTGCCATTCTTATCCCTCCAGTT